>JBARBA010000748.1:0-8951 GCA_049792555.1 Anaerolineales bacterium | reverse complement strand
CATCCGTACTCCCTGTTTCATTCGACATTTCAGTGATCAGTTGCAGCATGACATATTCCGCGAATGAGATGTCCTCCGAAAAGAGTCCGGAGATTTTCATGGTTTTTATATAATAGAACATCTGCAGAAAGGGGGAGTTATGAATTTCCACGATTAGTCGACATTTAATAAACCTGGTTGATTAGTGGGCTAATATAGCATAATTTCCCTCTTCTAACAATAACGTCTGCAATTCCAAATCTGAAAACTGCGCTTGCCTGCCAAACTTAAACACGAACGCCGCGAATCGACGAATGGCGCGAATTTTTCAAAAATCGCTGACGAAATTCGCCAAATTCGCGCATCATCACATGCACCTGGTTTCCTTGGCCCTTGTTGGTTATTTCCCTTTCTTAACCACTTGCTCTCCATATTTTTCCTGCAATTTATCCAGCGCCGCCTGCACCTTGCGCGCCTTTTCCGCGCTTGCGCGGCCCTGGCCCCACAGTTCCATTTGGCGCGCGGGCGGGCCAAGATGACTCACTCCCACGCCGAGCAGGCGCACAGGCATTCGTTTTTCGCGCACTTTGCGCAGCAGGGCGCGGGCGGCCTCGAAGATTTCGGCGTCCTGGTCGCTGGGGACGGCCAGCGTCACCTGGCGCGTCAGCGTCGTGAAGTCGGCCCAGCGCAGTTTGAGCCGCACGGTCGTCCCGGCCAGGTTTTCGCGGCGCAGGTTTTTGGCGACCTGGGATGCAAGTTCGCGCAGCGTGGCTTCGAGCGCCCGGTCGTCGTTCACGTCGCGCACGAAGGTGGTTTCCTGCGAGATGGATTTGGTCTCGCGCTCGTTGACAACGGGGCGCTCGTCGACGCCCCTCGCGTGACGCGCCATTTCGCGTCCGTGCTCGCCGAAAAGGGCCGCGAGGTCGCGCTCGCCGAGGGCGGCCAACTGCCCGATGGTGCGGATGCCCAGCCCGGAGAGCTTTTGCTCGGTCTTTGGGCCAACGCCCCACAGCATGGCGACCGGCAGCGGGGCCAGGAATTCCGCTTCGCGCCCGGCCTCGACAACGGTCAGCGCTTGCGGGGGGTTGGGGCCGCGCGCCGCTTTTTTGCCGGCGTCCGTCGCCAGCTTGGCGACCAGCTTGTTTGAAGCGACTCCCACCGAGCTTGGCAGGCGCAGTTCGTCCATAATTTGCTTTTGGATTCTGCGGGCGACCTCGGCGGCAGGTTCGGCTATGTACCCTACGGGCATGATATACCCTACGGGCACGATGTCGCTGATGTCGACGAAAGCTTCGTCGATGGAGATTTGTTCGACCAGCGGCGCAAGGTCGCGCAGGCATTGCATCACCCGGCCTGAGATTTCGCCGTAGGCGGCGTGCCGTCCGGGGACGACGATCAGCCTGGGGCACAGACGCAGCGCCTGGCTCATCGGCATGGCCGAGTGGACGCCGAGCGCGCGCGCCGCGTAGGAGCAGGAGGCCACCACGCCGCGTTCATCGGGCCGCCCGCCCACGGCGAAGGGCTTGCCGCGCAGCGATGGGTCGCGCAGTTCTTCGACAGAGCAGAAAAAGGCGTCCAGGTCGAGGTGCAGGATGGTGCGGGGCATGGAGGGATTATATCGCGCCAGTTTGTTCCCTTGAACAATACAAACCTTAACCTGGACAAGCCGGAAAAGGCATTTATCCACGAAGAACACGAAGATCACGAAGAAAACCTTAAACTTTTAAAAACTTCGAGTACTTCGTGAACTTCGTGGATAGATTTTCTTGCTTTTTTTGCACAAATTTTACTCGCAAGATACTTAAAGACCTTTAGGGTTTGTAACCAGATGGGAACTTTTGGAATACAATTACCCCATGAAACCTATTCTTGTAATGCTCCTGTTTGCTTTGCTGCTTTCGGCTTGCACCCCCGCAGCCACGCCGACGCCTGCCAACCCGGAGGATCAGGCCGCCCAGACGTTGACCGACTTTTTCGCGGCGCTCAACCGCGGCGATTACGCCGCCGCCGAGGCCCTGTTTGGCGACGATTACGAGGTGCTGATCGGCATGAACTCCGGCAGCATTCCTGCCAGCGACCACGTGGCGCTATGGAAGCAGGCTTGCCAGTCCAACGGTTTCCAGTGTTTGAAAATCAAGGAAATCGTCTCATCCACACAGTTAAATGATGGCGACTTCGCGCTTATCGTCCATTTTGCGAATGCGGATGGCAGTTTGTTTGTGCAAAACCCATGCTGCGGCGAAGATTTGACGACCACGCCGCCCGTCTCCGAGTTCACCTACGAGGTCAAGCGCAACGATCAAGGCAAGTTCCAGGTGATGGACACGCCGCCGTATGTGCCGTAACAGTCGTAAAAAATCAACCACAAAGTCACAAAGATTCTTAACAAAAAACTGGCCCCTTGAGAATTTCCGTGATCCATCTCAACCCCTCGATATGGGAGTTGCCACGCCGATTCTCAGAGAGCCAAAAAACTTCGCGCCTTCGAGTCGTTGTGGTTAAAAGCTCTGGACTTTCACGGCTTAAACCGGGATTTTACGGCCTGGCTTCCACGATGACTTCGACCCTTGCAATGGCAGGCCCCAGGCTGTAGACGGAGAAATCGAACGCCTGGGCGCTGCCCGCTCCCAGGCTGCCCTGCCACTCCCAGCGACGAAAGCCGACGATTTGGCCGTTTCCGTCATAGGCAACGCCGGCCAGCCAAAGCGTTTTTGCGGCAGCGCTTGAGGTCGGCAGGAAAACCTGTCCCTGCACGCGCGCGGAACGGCCATCCCAATCGACGCTGACCAGCACGTTGCGGGCTGCCGCCGGGAGATAACGTTCGTCGCCGGGCACCAGGCGGATGGCAATCGCCAGTTGCGCGGAAGCTTGCGAAGTCCCGGTAAGGGGCGCAGTCCCCGTAGGGGGCGCACCCGCCGCCGGGGTCGCTTGCACCGCTGGCGCGGGAAAGAAGGCATAGGCGGGCAGGACGCTTCCGGGCGGGAGAATGTCGAGCGGCAGGAACGCTTCCAGGCTGTTGAGCGCCCGTCCTTTGGCGTCCAGCAGGGTCATTTGTAGTTTGACGTTTTCGAGCGTATCGGGGAACGGGTTGCGCACGGCCGCGAGGCAATATGATCCACCGCCGGACGGGTAACACGTTACCGCGCCGACCTGCGCCGGGGCGGGCGTGGGCAGCGCATTTGCCCCTGAACTGGCGGCGGGGATATTCAGCTTTTGCCCCACGATGAGCGCTTCGGAAACAACTCCGGGGTTGGCCGCCTGCAACTCGGCCAGGCGCAGGCCGAAATGCTCGGCAATCGTCCCCAGGGTATCGCCGGAGACCACTTTGTAGGTGGACGGCGTGGGCGAAGGGATGGGAATGTCGGTGGCGCTGACGACGGTGGGGAAAACGGAAGCGGCGTCAGTCGCGGTGGAATAGGGTCGCAAGGGTGACTCCGATCGTCCCGGAGCAGGCAACGGGGAGTCCGAAGCGGTTGAGCAACCCATGAGCAGGAAAAATGCCAGGGAAACGGCGATCAGTTTGAGGGAGTGAGAAGTGTCCATCTTTTCATTATATCAATTGCAGTGGAAATACTTGCCCCACCGCCTGGGGTGTGCTAGACTTAATACATGCAGCCTTTCGAAACTTCTCCGCAAGATGCGATGCTTGAACAGGCCATTAAGTTTATTGGCGAGGGAAAATTCCCCCAGGCCAAAGAAATGTTGACCGGCCTGTTGCAAACCGACCAGAACAACGCCACGTATTGGGTCTGGTTGAGCGCGGCCATGGAGACGCAAAAAGAGCGTCTGTATTGCCTGCAAATGGCCTACAAGGTGGACCCGGCCAACGCGGCGGCGCGGCGCGGCCTGGTTTTGATGGGCGCTTTGAACGCGGACGACTCGCTGCCGCCTTTCCCGATGAACCATCCCCGGCCCTGGGAAACCAAGCTCAAGCTGGCCGACGAGAAGCCCCAACCGACCGGCATCCGGCGCGTAACGAGTAATCCGTTCTTCCGGCTGGCGCTGATTGGCGTGGTTGTGGTGGCGGTACTGGGCGGATCTATCTTTGGGCTGGGGGCCTTGGTCAACGCAACCCGGCCGGTAGCGCCTACGGTAAACTTGATGACTGCCACGTCTCGCCCGAGCGTGACCCCTGTGATTAACCAAAACGTCCCCACTGCGAATGCAACGATCGTGCCGCTTTCAAACCTTTTGACGATGACCTACACGCCCACCGTCATCTACGCCCTCACGCCGCACGGCGATGTTGCCCTGGACGCCTATCATGGCGCAGTGCGCGCTTACGACCAGGGCCGCTGGAGCGACCTGGCGAATATGATGGCGCAGATCGGCACGAGCCAGCCCGGCTCGGTGGATACCCTTTATTTCATCGCCGAGGCCGACCGCATGAGCGGTCAGTTTGCCGATGCGATCGACTATTACAAGCAGGCCATCAAACTCAATCCCAAATTCGCGCCGAGTTACCTGGGGCGCGCGCGCGCCACCCTGGCGCTTAACCCGCAGCAGTCCGTGATTGCAGATTTGAACAAGGCCATTGCGCTGGACCCGAATTACAGCGAGGCCTACCTGGAACGCGGCCTGTATTACTTGAAAAAGCAAAACCTGCCGGCCGCCAAAAGCGACCTGGTGCAAGCCGCCTCCATGAATCCCGGTTCGCCGGTCATTCAGCTCAACCTGGCGCGCGTATTACTGGCAGTCGGCGAGAATGAAGCCGCGCTGCAAGCCGCGCAGAAGGCCAACCAACTCGATATCACCATGCTGGAAGGTTACCTGGTGTTGGGCATGGCGTACCGCGCCAACGATCAGATCGACCAGGCTGTGGACGCGCTGGATACGTATACCAAATATTCGCTCACGAACCCCGATGCTTTTACCACGCTGGCGTCGGCCTATTTTGCGCGCGGGGACTATCCAACGGCTTTGAAAAATGCCGACCAGGCCATTTTGCTCGATAAAAACGACGCCGAGGCCCATCGCTGGCGCGGCGAAGTTTACCTGGCGACCAAAGAATATGACAAGGCGCTCACCGATTTCAGGCAGTCTTACCGCACGAACGTGACTTTCGAGGCCGGGGTCGGCATTATCCGCTCGATGCTTGCCCAAAAGGATTATAGCGACGCCTATGGCACGGTGCTGATCATCGAAAAGCTGGTCAAGACGGATCAGCAGCGAGGCATCTTCCTGTACTACGGCGCTTTCGCGCTCGAAGGGTTGAACGAACAAGTTGCCGCCTCGCGCAACTGGACCCAGCTTTTGGCCCTGCCGGCCGGGGCGGTGTCGGATGATGTGCGCGCGGAAGCAAAGGCCCACATCATCGCGTTGCAATCGGCCACCCCCCCGCCGCCGCCCACCGCGACGGTGACTCCCACCCCGCCCCCTACCGCCACCGTTACTCCAACCAAAACACCAAAGCAATAGGAAAGTCGGGCGACCCGAAATGGTCGCCCGATTTTTTGTTTTGCGATTGTATTGTTGTGGGCAGGGACGGGTCCTCTTTGTGCTAATGGCGGTTTTGTGCTCCATAAGCCACACGCGAACAAATTATCCTCTGCCACGAAAGTAGGGGCGGGTCTTCTTTGCTAATGGGGCGGTTCTCTGCTCCACAAGCTACACGCGAACGAGGTATCTTTCCTGCCATGGAAGACCCGCCCCTACCTGCCATTCCAACCCATAAAAAATGACTATCACATTTATCATCCTTGCCCTTGCCATCCTTTTCTTTCTTAGCGACCGTCTGCGCCCGGACCTGGTGGCGCTGCTCGTCATGCTGGCGCTCGGCTTGAGCGGCGTCCTGACAGCCGACGAGACTTTTTCGGGTTTCAGCCGCTCGGCAGTCATTGCGATCATTGCCATTTTTATCCTGGCCGAAGGCCTGCGCCGCACCGGCCTGGCCGAAAGATTGGGCAGGGTGCTCGTCCGCCTGGGCGGCAAACGCGAAGGCAGGCTGGTTTTTACCGTAACGCTTGCAGGAGCACTTCTCTCGTTGGTAATGAACAACATTGCGGCGGCCTCGGTGCTCATGCCCGCCATTTCTGCCGCGGCGCGCAGAACCGGCATTTCGGCCTCGCGCCTGCTCATGCCGCTGGCTTTTGGCACCATCCTGGGCGGCATGGCCACGCTGCTAACCACCACCAACATCCTGGTCAGCGGGATTTTACGCCAGCAGGGGTTCGCAGGTTTTGGCTTGCTGGATTTTGCCCCCGTCGGCATCCCCATTGTCATTGCCGGAACGCTTTACATGACGTTCATCGGACGGCGATTGCTGCCCGTCCAGGCCCACCCGGAGCCTGCTCCTGTTTCGACGGATGAAAATGACATCCAGGGCATCTACCGGCTGAACGAACGGCTCATTCGCGGACGGGTTTTCGCGGGTTCGCCCCTCGCCGGGCAGACCGTGCGGCAGAGTCAATTGCGGGAGAAGTACAAACTCAACCTTGTCGCCATCCAACGCGGCGGGCGGACGAATGAGGCGATTTCTCCCGATACGGAAATTAAACCCGGAGACATCCTGCACCTGATTGGGCGGCTCGACCTGATCCCGGTCCCCGACCTGGAAAAACTGCTCGAATTATTCTCCTTGCCAACCTACAATCTCCCGCCAATGGCGCTCGTCGAAGCCGTGCTGACGCCTCGGTCACAGCTTTTGGGACATAGCCTGCGCGATGCGCATTTCCGCCAGAAATACGGCCTGAACGTGCTGGCCATCTGGCGCGCCGGGCGGCCCTACCGCACCGGCCACGGCGAAATGCCGCTCCAGCTTGGCGATGCGCTGCTGCTGCAAGGTCCGGCAGAACAAATCCCGCTGCTGCAAACCGAACCCGAATTGCTGGTGTTGGCAGGACAGACATTTCCTGTCAACAGGACGAAGGCGCTGCTGGCAGCGCTGGTGATGACGTTGACACTGGCTGTCGCGGCGTTCAGTCCCTTTCCCACCGGGGAGGTCATGTTGGCAGGCGCGCTGCTGATGGTTTTGTTGCGCGTGCTCAATATGGACCAGGCCTACTGCGCGATAGAGTGGAAAAGCGTCTTCCTGGTGGCAGGCATGTTACCGCTGGGCACGGCGCTTGCCAAAACCGGCGCAGCGGCGCTGTTAAGTCAAGCGCTGGTAAACACCCTGGGGCACAGCGGGATCATGGTTTTGCTGGCCGGGCTGGTGGGGCTGACCATCTTATTCACGCAGGTGATGAACGGCGCGGCGGTGGCGGCCATCATGGCCCCCATCGCCATTCAAATCGCCCAAAGCGTTGGCGCAGATCCGCGCACGCTGGCGATGGCTGTGGCGCTTGCCACATCGGTGGCCTTCATTACCCCGCTTGGACACCCGGTCAACGCCCTGGTCATGGGGCCTGGCGGATATAAATTCGGCGATTATGCCAAAGTGGGGTTTTTATTAACGATGGTAACTTTTGCGGTGATCTTGTTTTTCCTGCCCCGGTTCTGGCCGCTGAGATAAATAAAGAAAGCTTCATACAAGCAGTAGGGGCTATCTAAAAAGGGAATAGACAGCCCCATATTATTTCCAAAACCGGATTATGCCACCATCAACGCGTTGGTCAGGAAGGTGGTGATTTCTGCTTCGCTGGGGATGCGCCCGGACGAAACAACTTTTTCATTTACCACCAACCCTGGTGTAGACATCACGTTGTACTTCATAATATCTGGATACTCGGTCACTTTGATGACTTCCGCTTCGATACCCAATTTTGAAACAGCCTGACGGGTAAGAGCTTCGAGTTTTTTGCAATTGGCGCAGCCTGAACCAAGAACTTTGATCGTTAACATGATTTTCTCCTTTTTTACATTATGAAATTGAACAAATAACCGGTGAGAATGATGGCAATCGTCACCACACCCACAAAGACTGCAATCAGACGCGGCTTCAACACACGCCGCAAAATGATAATCTCCGGCAGGCTCAACCCCACGACCGACATCATGAACGCCAGCACCGTGCCAAGCGACGCGCCCTTTTCCATCAGCGCGCTCACAATCGGGATAACCCCTGCCGCGTTGGAATATAAAGGCACGCCCAGCAACACCGCCGCCGGTACAGACCACCACGCACTCTTGCCCATAATGCTTACCAGCGCCGCCTCCGGCACATAACCATGGATGCCCGCCCCTACCGCAATCCCAATTACCACATACAACCAGACTTTGCCGACAATTTCCCGAACAGATTGCCAGGCCCGCGCAAAACGCTGTTCCCAAGACAGAGATTCAATTTCGGCGCCAGCCCCGGCCTGAATTTGCCAGACGAAGTCTTCCACATCCTTTTCCATTTTCAACCGACCAATAACGATCCCTGCCAGGGTGGCAATCACCAGCCCCGAAGCGATATACAACCCAGCCACCTTCCAGCCGAATAACCCAAACAGCATGACAATTGCCACTTCATTGATGGTCGGCGCGGCAATCAGAAAGGAAAATGTCACGCCCAGGGGAATACCGCTTTCCACGAATCCGATAAAGAGCGGCACCGCAGAACAGGAGCAAAATGGCGTGACGATACCGAGGGAAGCCGCCAGAAAGTTCCCCAACCCTTCGCGCTTACCGCCCAACAAAGCGCGCGTCCGCTCTGGGCTAAAAAAGGTACGGATGACCGAGATAAGAAAAATCATGCCCGAAAGCAAAAGCAGGATTTTCGGCACGTCGTACAAGAAAAAGGCAATCGCTTCCCCCAATCGAGAGTCAGAAGCCAGCCCCAGAGCAGAATAAGTCAGCCAATCTGCCAGCGGTTGGATCAGGTTGTAAAGCAGGAGCCAGACGATGGCAGCAAGTCCCAATAATCCAAAGGAGCGGAAAGAATGATTGGGGGTAGGAATAAGTTTGAGCGACGAGAGTTTCATTTGGGTGTGTTTCATTTGAGTTGAAGTCTGAGTAAAGTTGAGGGGTCAAGCGGCCAAAGGCATATGCAGGTAAGTGCTGGATTTGTTTAAAACAGGTGGTTCAGCGAGAGTAGCAAGCGAAGC
>JBARBA010000747.1:0-12448 GCA_049792555.1 Anaerolineales bacterium | reverse complement strand
TCACAAATACAACGGTTGTCTTTCTGGCTATGCACATGAATGTTCCCTTTTCCTGTTTGGCCTCTTGCGGGACATTCCATATTCGGGCAAAATATATCTTGTGGGTTCATTGGCAACTCTCAAGGATTTGGTAGTCCTACAAGTTTGCCAGTGAACCCCCTTTTTTGTCAAGTTTCAGCCACTCCACGTTTTATTGGGGTGACACCGCCGCGCCCCTACGGCGGGTGATTTACGGGTTATCTTGTACGCCGAAAACCGCTACGGAGAGAGCAAAATTGCTGGCTGCAATCTGATTGCGCAGCCATGGGACATGCTATAATTTTATATAGCGCCGCACAAGCGGTAGTGTGCTTATCCATTCAATTGCAGGCAACCGACCATGACAATACACCCCTCCTCATCCCAGAACGCCCCCGCATCCTTTCTCCCGGCAGCCATCACCAAACTGGAAGATACCGGCCTCTCGCTGCTCTGGCTGCAAGACCTGGCGCTTAAAATCCTGTATTTCCAGGGTAATCTTTCGGGATTCAAGGTCGCCGAGGAAATTGCCCTGCCCTTTGCGGGCATCACCGACCAGATCCTTGAGGCGCTCAAACGCGAAAAGCTGGTGGAGGTCAAGTCTTCGTCGGTGGGGTTGGGCGAAGGTTCCTACCAGTTTGCCATTACCGGACAGGGCATCGAACGCGCCCGCGAGGCGTTGGACCGCAGCCAGTACGCCGGCGCGGCCCCGGTGCCGATTGAAATTTACAACGACGCCATCCGCCGCCAGGGCAAACACCGTATTACCGTTACCGCGCGCACCATGCGCCAGTTGCTCTCGCAGTTGGTCATTTCCAACGCCACCTTCGAACAACTTGGCCCGGCCCTGAATTCGGGCACATCCATCTTTATGTACGGCCCCCCCGGAAACGGCAAGACCAGCGTGGCCCGCGCCTTTGGCAACCTGATCCTCCAGCAAAACATGTACATTCCGTACGCCCTTTATGTGGATGGGCAGGTCATTAAACTCTACGATACAGTCAACCACCAACGCGCCCCGGATGAGGACGCCACAGCCGCCGGCACCGGCTCACTGCGCAGCAACAGCCCCCAGCGGCGCGACCCGCGCTGGGTACACATCCGCCGCCCGTTCATCGTCGTCGGCGGCGAGTTGACTCTCGAAGGCCTTGACCTGGTTTATAACGACACCCACAAATATTACGAGGCTCCCTTCCAGGTCAAAGCCAACGGCGGCATCCTGCTGATCGACGACTTTGGCCGCCAGCAGGTGCGTCCGCGCGACCTGCTTAACCGCTGGATTATCCCGCTCGAAAACCGCGTCGACTTTCTGACCCTGCATACCGGACGCAAGCTGGACGTGCCCTTTGACGTGCTGGTGGTCTTTTCGACCAACCTGCCGCCCCGCGACCTGGTGGACGAAGCCTTCCTGCGCCGCCTGCGCCACAAAATTGAAATCGGCGATCCCACCTACGAAGAGTACCGTGAAATCTTCAAGCGGGTTGCCCAGGCCAAAGGAGTGCAGTACGCCGACCAGGGGTTGGCCTACCTTTTGCAGGAATGGTATATCAAACGCAACCGCAAGCTGCGCGCCTCGCACCCGCGCGATCTGTGCGACCAAATCATCGACATCGCCCACTACATGTCAGCAGAACCGGCCATGACGCGCGACTTGCTCGAACGCGCTGCGAAATCGTATTTCGTCGAACTTTAGCAAATTCCCTTTACGGAATGCGCAATACGCACACCATTCAAGCGTAGTGCGTATTGCTTTGTGTATAAAGGTGGCTAGGCTCTACAAGACTGTGACTACCCTTGAAATTATCATTCCAAATGACAAATCGCCTTTTATCCCTCTGCTTGCTGATTATCTTGTTGCTTTCGCTATTGGCTCCCCTGACGTCTGCCCAAGCCCAGGCAAACGATCCGGTGACCAGTTTGATCGCGCACATGACCCCCGAACAGAAAGTGGGCCAACTCTTCCTGGTCTCTTTTAACGGGACAGATACCAGCGCAACCTCCAAGATTTATGACCTGATCGTCAATCGTTACGTTGGCGGCGTGGTATTAACAACCGCCAATGATAATTTTGTCGCTGCGCCGGATACCGCCATCGGCGCGCTCTCACTCGTCAGCGCCCTCCAGCAGACGGAATGGGACGGCGCGCGAAACCCGGTTTCGCCATCCACTCAACATCCATACATCCCGCTCTTTATGGGTATTTCCCAGGAGGGCGGCGGGTATCCAAACGACCAGATTTTAAGCGACCTGACGCCCATCCCCAGCCAAATGGCCATCGGCGCTGCCTGGGACCGGACACTTGCCGAAAAATCAGGCGAAGTGCTGGGAAGCGAACTCTCGGCCCTGGGTTTTAATTTCTACCTGGGCCTGTCGCTGGATGTGCTTAACGCGCCCAACCCGGCGGTTGACACAGGTTTGAACGCGCGCGTTTTTGGCGGAAATCCCTACTGGGTGGGCCAGATGGGCCGGGCTTTCGTCTCAGGTTTGCATGCCGGCAGCCTGAACCGCATGGCGGTGATTGCCAAACATTTCCCGGGTCGGGGCGGCTCCGACCGTTTGACTGACCAGGAAGTGCCCACCGTCCTGCGTTCGCTGGATGATCTCAAACAAATCGACCTGGCTCCGTTTTTCGCGGTTACAGGAGCAGCCCCCTCTTCTGACATGGCCGTGGACGGCGTGCTAGTGTCCCATATCCGTTACCAGGGCTTCCAGGGTAACATCCGCACCACCACACGCCCGATCAGTTTCGACCAACAGGGGCTTGGCCAGGTACTGGCCTTGCCGCAGGTGCAGCCCTGGTGGCGGAGCGGCGGCCTGGTGGTCAGCGATGATTTGGGTTTGCAGGCGGTTCGCGGTTTCTACGACCCCGATAACAAAACTTTTTCTGCGCGTTTGGTTGCGCGCGATGCCTTCCTGGCCGGGAACGATTTGCTCTACATGGGCAATATCATCTCGAGCGATACGCCCGATAATTACACCACCGTCCTGCGCACGCTGGACGCTTTCGCGCAAAAATACCGCGAAGACCCGGCATTTGCCAGTCGTGTGGACGACTCGTTGCGCCGCATCCTGACGGTCAAGTATCGTTTCTATCCAACGTTTGTCATTTCGGCGGTTTTGCCCGGCCCACTCCCAGACACATTGGGGCAGGCCACCGACAATGTCTTTGCAATTGCCCGGCAGGCGGCGACATTGATCAGCCCATCCCAGACTGATCTGGCTTCTGTCTTGCCGTCGCCTCCCAAAGCGTCGGACTACATCCTTTTCATCACCGATACGGGTTCCAGCCATCAATGTTCCTCCTGCCCTGACGTCCCGGTACTGCCTGTCGATGCCTTCCAGGGCGCTGTGTCGCGCCTGTACGGGCCATCCGCCGCCGGGCTGGTTTATGCAAGCCATCTTTCGTCTTACTCTTTCTCAGACGTGGACTTGCTCCTGCAAGGCAATTCAACCAAACCCGATTTGCTCAACGATCTCGGTCGCGCCAACATCGTGGTGATCTCTGCGCTTGACCTGCCGGTCGGCCAACCCCAAACTCAAATCCTGCGCCGTTTTCTGACTGAAAAGCAGAGTTTGCTATCGAGCAAAAGCGTCATCATGTTTTCTTTCGGCGCGCCCTATTATCTCGATGCGACCGATATTTCCAAGTTGGATGCCTATTACGGCATGTACAGCCAATCGGCGCCGTTTGTGGAAGTGGCAGCGCGCCTGTTGTTCCAGGAAATATCCCCGCCGGGGTCGCCGCCCGTTTCGATACCGGGGACCGGCTATGACCTGCAAACCGCCCTTTCTCCCGACCCCAGCCAGTTTATTTCACTTAATCTGGATCTGCCGATTACTTCCACCCCCACCCCTGAAGCTTCAGCCACTTTCAGCCTGACAACGACCCCAACTGTTGAGGCTTCTCTTACACCAACCATAATCCCTGCGCCCTTGTTAAAGATGGGGGATACCATTGCAATCCGCACCGGTATCATCCTTGACCATAACAAACATCCTGTCCCGGATGGCACGCTGGTCCGTTTTGTGCTTTTGCTTTCCCAGGGCGAAAACGGTTTAACGAAACAGGTCGAAACAACCACAATAGACGGCGTGGCGGCAGCCAGTTTTAGCCTGGACCAACCCGGATTGATTAAAATCCAGGCGTCAAGCGGACAAGCCAAGGCTTCCGGCACGGTTCAGCTAACTGTAAACAGCACAGGTTCAACGCCAATCATTATTACCCCCACTTTGGCAGCCACCCCGACCTCCACCGAAATCCCGCTGACCCCATCGCCGACCCCCAAACCTGGGTCGACGCTGTCCACGCCCGAAGGCTATCCCACCTTTTTGGGCTGGTTCCTGGCGCTGCTGCTCATGGCAGCAGGGGCGGCGTTGGCCTACTGGCTGGGAATACAGTTTGCGGAGGCGCGCTGGGCTGCGCGTTGGGCGCTGTTGGCTTTGTTTGGCGGTTTGGCTGCTTACAACTATTTGGTACTCGGAATGCCCGGGAGCGTGGCCTGGCTGGATGACCGGGGCCTGCCGGCTTTCCTGCAGTCCATCCTGCTGGGCCAGATTATCGGGTTTCTCGGCGGGTGGTTTTGGCGGCTAGCGTCCAAGCGTGGCAATCAGGCTCAAGAGTAGCAGGATTGCCGATAGTCCAAGCAAGATGCTTTCAGGGGGCGCAAGAAAAATTTCGAGCGCAGTCCCACGCCGCGGGCGGCTCATCGGCCTCTGCGGGAGTTCCTTTGTCCCAAATAAAAATTGGCGGAAGGCCTCAATCGATTCAGGCCGCTGGTTTGGGTGTAATTCCATGGCCCACAAGATCGCCTTTTCGGTGCGGGCGCTCACATCCGGGTTGATTTTGTGCGGCGCGACGAGGCTTTCAGGGGAGAGGAAACGTTGGCGGGCATCCACCGGCGGTTGACCGGTGAGCAAATGATACAACGTCGCGCCAAAGGCATAGATATCTGAGCGGATGTCGGTATGGCTTTCCGAGCCGCCGTATTGTTCAAGCGGGGTATAAATGATCGTGCCCTGGCCCTGGATAATGGTGATCGTTTCCTCGTCGGGGGCCAGCAATTTGACCAGCCCAAAATCAACCAGCTTCAACAGGCCGTCGGGAGTGATTTTCAGGTTGGATGGTTTAATGTCGCGGTGGACGATGGGCGGTTCCTGCCGGTGCAGGTAAGTCAGGGCATCCGCCAACTGGCTGGCCCAATCCAGCACGTCAAACTCGTCGAGAAAGGCGCCCTGCGCTTTGGCTTCAAGCATCAGCGTGCGCAGGTCTTTGCCGGGGACGTAGTCCATCAAAAGATAATCTTTTTCGCCGATAGAGAAAAAGTCGGAGACCTTGGGCAAGTTGGGATGGTCCAGGCGCGCAAGGACAGTTGCCTCGCGCAGGAATTGGTCGCGGGCTTCTGTCAGGATCTTATCCGGGAGGTTGCGGTCGTGCTCTACTTCTTTAAGCGCACATTTGCGCCCTTCCAGGCGCGTGTCGTCGGCCAGGTAGATATTCCCCATTCCACCTTGACCAATACGCTCAACGATGCGATAACGACCTCGCAAGACCTCCCCCGATTTGATCGGAAGCGGCATTGGTGAGGCACTCCTTGATTGGCGCTGCTGTTATACTTGTAGGACTGGTCTGTGCAATATGAATTTCGGCGTAGTTTCTGCACAGAAAAGCAATTCTCTGCTATATTATAACTTGTAAGGTGTTAGATATTAGAGAATAAAGAGTAGCGATTAGATATTCAAAATCGACCTGGTTTTTATTCTCTAACACTTATTCTCTATTCTCCAGGTTTTACTATGTCAACTGATCAGGATTATCCCATACTGGTGGCACAAAATGGCCCTTTGGCGGGGGAACGTTGGACGCTTGATCGCCCCCTGGTAATGGGGCGTGAACCTGGCTGTGAGGTGGTGATCCCCGACCGGCAGGTTTCACGCTACCATGCCCGGCTGACGCCGGGAGCTTCCGGCGTGGTGCTGGAAGACCTGGGCAGCAAGAATGGCACACATTACGCGGGCGCGCGCATTTCGACCCCGGTGGTTTTACAGGATGGCGATACGTTCCAGGTTGCCGTCGCGCAGGAATTCCAGTTCCTGAGTTCAGACGCAACCATGCCGCTTGAAACCGGCCCGCTGCGCAGCGGCCGGCTGATGCTGGATATGCGCTCGCGCCAGGTATGGGTCAACCAGCAGCAGATGAATCCACCGCTTTCGGCGCTGCAATTCCACCTTTTATGGGTGCTGTACCAACACCAGGAACAGGTGGTGACGCGCCCCGAACTGGTTTCCGAAGTGTGGGGCGATGAACAGTCCGCCGGAGTAACCGACCAAGCGCTGGATGCGCTCATCCGCCGCCTGCGTGACCGGCTTGCCGAGATGGATCCGTCGCACCCGTATATTGTCACCGTGCGCGGGCATGGGCTGATGCTGGAAAACCCGGAGGGCAGTGAACAGTGAACAGTTTTCAGTGTTTAGTGAACAGGTGAACAGATGTCGATTGCGAAGGTGGTGCGGATTGTAAAACTGGGCGAGCAGAAGCCGGATTCGGTTTACTGGCGCACCCGCCCGCCCGAGGAACGGCTGGCGGCGCTGGAACAAATCAGACGCGAGTACCATTTATGGAGGTACGGTGCTGAACCAAGATTTCAAAGAGTTTTTCGAATCATTAAACGCTAACCAGGTTCGGTATCTGGTGATTGGCGGCTACGCGGTTGCATTTCATGGTCATCCGCGCTATACCAAGGACATTGATGTCTGGATTGAAATGTCGGCTGAAAATGCGGATCGAATCATCAAGGCATTGAGCGATTTTGGTTTCGGTTCCCTTGATTTTAAGCCTGATGATTTTCTAAAGCCTGACCAGATCATTCAACTTGGTTATGAGCCTGACCGAATTGATATTTTGACAACCATCCCAGGGGTGAATTTTGCAGAATGCCATCCCAAACATATTATGGTTACAGCCAATGGGGTGGAAATAACTGTAATTGATCTTGAAAATCTGATACGCAGCAAAAAAGCCTCGGGCCGTTTGCAAGACCTGGCAGATGTGGAAGATTTGGATGGAGGCTGATGACTCCACCAAGCCCCTGCCCGTCCCGGAATCACACTGGGAGCGCGTGTTATATGCGCTGATTGTGGTCGTCCTGCCTATTGTTTGTTTCTCTCTCAGCGATGTAGCAAAGCCTGAATGGCAATCGGGGAATTTTTCGGATTATGCAACGCTGATGCTTCTCCCACAGGTTGCCTGGTTTTTCTTCCCTTTCCTGATCTATTCGGTAATTTGCTTGTTGCTCTTACTGATTGCGCCGCAGCGTTTTGCGTTGCGTTTTGCGATTCGTTTTGGGGTTTATACGGGCATGGCGCTTGCCACGCAATACGTGGTTTTGGTGACAGGAATGGGGGCATCTTACATTTTTATTTCAGCCGCGATCTTGATTCTGTCAAAGTGGTTTTATGGCAAAGTAAAACCAGGATGGCGGGTTGGCTATGCGGTTATATGGTTGGTTCTGATCATAACGATTGGCCTGTTCATTTACCACCCATCTTTTCAAATAGAGTCTCTCAAATCATTTTTGACATTGGCTCCTCTTGGGGCATTGGTCGTCATTCTGGAAACATCTCCGCTTTTATGCTTTGCGGTGATGGCGGTTACATCCGTAAAACTGTTTAAGATTTACGAAGTAAAACCCCCTGTCTTGCTCTGGCCTATAACGAGTCTGATAGCCTGGCTTGCGGCCTATGCTTTTGCCTGGCGTTTTTCGATCTTACAAGCAATTGAAATTTACCACTCCCTGCCAAAGTCTCCACCTGATTGTTACATTGCCACCGCCTCGGCGCGCGGACATAGATGCATTGCCCATTCAAACATACTGGCAACTGCCAACGGCGCGGTGTGGGTTACGACCCAGTTGCAAATGCTCAAATGCGCCGAACTGGCGCTGACGGCGCTTGCGCCTCGTCTTCATGCGCTCCTGCGACGGGGCTACGACTGGTTTGGCCCGCCGCTGGCGCGCAAGCTGACCAACCCGTTCCTGGCCGATCTGGCCTACCTGACGCTCAAGCCTTTCGAATGGGCAGCAACGCTGATCCTGAAAACAATTGTCCCCGAAATTGACGAATATGCCGGGCGTTTATACAGCCAAAAATGAAAGCCATCGCTTAATCATAAAACGGCGGATGGGTGCATATCCCATCCGCCGTTTCTCTTTTACGCATTACTCTTTACTCGTTATTCCTTATCACTTCCCCAAATTCTTCTGCATCGACATTTTAAGCACAGCCCCATAGATCATATCCAAACGGCGCATGATCTCGTCGTTCTGGGCGCTTTTCTCGCCCTGGCTTTCGATCTGCTGCATGAGTGAAGCAATCACGCCGGGGAATTCTTCGGTCAGTTCAGGTTCGTGCGCTTTCAACGCCGCCTGCAAGCTGGCCTCGTCCCCGGATGATTCGAGCAATTCGTTGATCAATTCCAATTCGGGCGGGGCGCTGGCCTGCTGCAAGACGGATACGACTTTCTGGATTTTGTCGAGGCGATCCGCATCCTTCTTTTGGCTGGCTTCGCGCAATTTGGTCTCCAGCGCCTGCGCGATGATATCGTTATTAAACTGCTCGATGTTCTGGGCAGTGGCCTGGGCTACGTCAGGCGCGGCAAGGATTTTCTCGATGAAGGCATCGGCCTGTTTCATCTGCGCTTCCATTGCCTTGTCGAGTTGGTTGGTGTAATCGAGGATCTTGTTGCGCAAGTCTTCCAGTTTCGCGCGTTGCTCGCCGGTCGATTTTTCGAGTTGCGCCGTCAAAATCTGGAAGAAGGAATAATCTAATCCATTGCGGGTCATGCTGACCAGGGCCTGGACGCGCTCGGCGTTCGGCGCGGCAATCAGGATTTCGAGCAACTTTTCGCGCGTCAGTTCTTTGCCGACTTCTTGTAACGATTGGATTGCCGCTTCGAGTTCGCCGAACTGCGCCTTGAGCTTGCGCCCGTATTCGGAACCTTCGAGCAACTCTTCCTGGAGGTCGCCCATCATCTGGGCGGTTTGCTGCTGTTTGGACGCGACGGCTGCCTGGACCAGGCGGTCGAACAAGGCAAAGAAAGCCTCGTCGAGCAAGGCCGCTTCCTGTTTGATGACTTCGGCGCGCACGTCTGCTGTGGTGATCTGGAGCAGGCGCTGGATCAGGTTGAGGCGCTTTTGCTGCTCGTCGAGCATTTCCTTGCTGACGCCGTCGCCTTCCAGGATTTTTTCGACCATGCTCTGGTAAGTGAGGAAAGCTTGCGGGCGGAATAAATAGGCTTTGCGCTTTTCGGCGGGCAGGTTGTTGACCACCTTGTTGATCAGCGGCCCGATCAGTTTTTCCTGCTCGTTGGCGGGTAGTCCCAACTCGGCGGGGAAATACGTCAGCAGGAGTTCCTTGGCGGCGTCGTGGTAAACGATGGGGGTGGAAAGATTTCCGTCGTAGCCGCAGAATGGGCAGCGGGCGCGGTTGGAAATTCCGCCCACCAGCCGCTGTTTGGCAGCAGGGTCGGCGGTTACGTCAAAGAGTTGTTCCACCTGGGCAGGGATCGTCTGGCGGCAGCGTGGGCAAGCGATTTGGGTTTGGGGCATGGTTTTTGATTTCCGATTTCTGATGTAGTAAATAAAGAATAGGGAGTGGAGAATAGAGAGTAGTCAAAGCAGTGATTGGTGAGCGGAAACTGCTCACGATTTATCTGCTCCCTACTATCCGGGCTTCTTATTTTACCCCAACAATCTCTCCAACCGGTCTACATAACTGCCCATGATGGCAAAGGTTTCTTCCACCGGTTTGGGGCTGGTCAGGTCCACGCCGGCTTTTTTGAGCACGTCCAGCGGGTAACCCGACGAGCCGGATTTCAGGAAGCCGAGATAATCTTGCACCGCATTCGGCTCGCCGCGCAAGACGCGCCCGGAGAGGGCGTGCGCGCCAGAAATGCCGGTGGCGTACTGGTAAACGTAGAAGTCGGTGAACAGGTGCGGGAAGTAGGCCCAGGTGATGCCCACGCGCTCACGGTCCACCTGGACGGTGTCGCCGTAGCCTTCGCTGAACAGGTCGGCCATCAGGTTGATCATGCCATCGGCGGTCAGCGATTCACCCTGTTCGACGCGCTCGTGGGTTGCCAGCTCAAAACGGGCCAGGGTGGGCATGATGAAGAAGTAACGATAGAAATTGGACATGGCTTCTTCGATGACCGAAATCTGGAAATCGCGGTCATTATTGACTTGCAACAAGTGCGCACGCACCATCGCCTGGTGGAAGTTCGAGGCCACCTCGGCCACAAACAACGAATAATCCGCGTAGACCAGCGGCTGGTTTTGCCAGGTCAGGTAAGAGTGCATCGAATGGCCCAGTTCATGCGCCAGCGTGGACAGGCTGAAAATCTCGTCGGTGTAGGACATCATAATGAACGGGTGCGTGCCCTTCGTCCCCCACGAAAAGGCTCCGGTGCGCTTGCCCTGGTTGGGGTAGACGTCCACCCAACGCTCCTCGAGGCAGCCGTTGCGCAAGATGCCGACGTAGTCCTTGCCGAGCGGGAGCAGGCCTTCGGCGATCCAATCCACGGCTTTTTCGAAGGGGATTTTGACGCGGTTCTTCGTCAGCGGCGCCCACATGTCGTAGGGCCATAGTTCAGATACGCCCAGTCCTTTTTTGCGGATGGCGAAGTAGCGTTGCCAGACCGGCAAGTTTTTCTTGAACGTTTCGATCAGGTTGTGGAAGACTTCCACCGGGATGTTGTTCTGATAGAGGGACGCGGCCAGCGACGACCGGTGTTTGCGCACCTGCATCTGGAAGATGTTCTGTTTGATGGCATTCGCCAGGTTGCTGGACAGCGTGTTCTTGAATTCAAGATGCTTGTCCATGTAGCTTTCCCAGGCGCTTTGGCGGGCGGCGTGGTCGTCTGTGGAAAGGATTTTCCAGTAGGCGGCTTCGTTGATTTCGATGGCGTTGCCGGCGCTATCGACGCCGGGACGATATTTGAAATCGGCATTGGTCAACATGCTGGCCGTTGTCGTCGACCCGCTAAACGGGTCGGCCAACATGCCGAGGATTTCCTCCACTTCTGCCGAGCGGACATGCGCCTGCTGGCGGAACAGGTTATCGATGTACTGCTGATAGAGGGCCAGGCCCGGCTCGCCGGCGAGCCATTGGCGCAGGGCCGGTTCGCCGATCTCGATCAGTTCGGGGTTAAGAAAAGAGGTTGCTGCGGCCACCTGCCCAAAGACTCCCTGAGATTTGCCAGACATGGCGGCGGCGTCCTGGTCGGCGGTATCAACAGCGTAGGCAAAACCGGCGTAGACGTAGACGCGCATCACGCGCGCGAAAATTCCTTCTATGGCTTTGAAGGCCTCCAGCAATGTGCCCGGGCCTTCTTTCAGCCGCCCCTGGAATTGTTTGATGCCCGGCAGGCTTTCAAGGATGCTTTTGGCTTCCGCATCCCAGGCTGCGGGCGCAGCGAAAACGCTTTCGGCGTTCCAGGTGTATTTTTTGTCGATGGCGCTACGGGCGGGGATGGATTCGGGTGGCATGAGATTCTTTTTCCTCTTTTAGAACTTGATCCAAATCAAGTATGTTTACTGGGTACAGTTTGGCTTCTGCTGCACGACGCATCCAACTACTATTTGCTGTAATGGATCCCTTTGTTCTTACCCAATGATAAGTGCTGGGAATTTTTGAAAGACTTTCAGAACTTGCTCTCCATGCTCTGACCCATTGAAGCTTTTTGATAAGCGTTTTGACTTCAGAATCTTTTGCGCCATGAACCTCGACATAGAAAGCATGATCCTTGTATCCTACAACATAATCCCAGCGATTCTGTTGTGAATATTTTTTGACTTTCTGTAGACATTCATCTATGAATACGCTTCCCTGAAGTTTTTTGGTGTCTTGAACTTTAATTCTATTTTTCTCTTCTACCGCATCCAAACCCTTTTCATAGCATTGGGCAATATCTGGCGTTGCTTCCACCGCTTCTTTAAGCTTATTCGACTTACTCGCTTTCATATTCCCCCTCTGCGATTGCTTTTGCCACGATTTCGGAAGCCTTGGTGCTGAAAGATGTAAGACCACCCCAGTCAGATACATGATCATCCAAATCTCCAGGGTCAAGAGATGAAATATCTTTGGCAGTAACAAATTCGTTTTGTCGAGAGAAAAAATATGTTTTGAAGGATTTGTTTTCTAAAATATCATTGCTGAGTTCCAACAATGCCTTGGATTTTTGGAGGCCAAACATTTTAAGAACGGTTTCAGCCGCCGCTCTTGATTGGGACAAATTTTGGATTGCCCAAATCATTTGGGTGTGTTTCATTTGAGTTGAAGTCTGAGTAAAGTTGAGGGGTCAAGCGGCCAAAGGCATATGCAGGTAAGTGCTGGATTTGTTTAAAACAGGTGGTTCAGCGAGAGTAGCAAGCGAAGC
>JBARBA010000746.1:0-3983 GCA_049792555.1 Anaerolineales bacterium | reverse complement strand
ATCTTGTTCCCATGCGGAAACCATACGAAGAACGTCGGCAGCCCCCTTGGCGGCATCGTGAAGTTTGGCCCCTCCAAAAACTCTAGTTCCTCCACCCATGCCCCAAAACGCCAGCTTAATGTCGAAGTCGGGGATGAAAGTAAGCACACTCCCGATGGCATCACTGATAGAAGCAGCCAGACGAGAGTCTTTGGCCCTCGGCAGATGAGAATTGAGTTCGGCGTCCTCATTTGTATTTAGATATAGCCGCCCCTGGCCCGAAGCGCCGGATTGCTGCGCGGGGGACGTATCACCAGCGATCTTCAAACTTGGGAGCTTCTGTAATGTCAACGCTTTGTCATACTGTCCGACCAGCGCGCTATAGGCCTCATCGAAATTTTCCTCGGTTAGTTCCCGCAGATCGAGCGTCAGGGTGTCCGGCGCGTTCGGGTCTGCCGGAAGGCCCAACAAACGCTGGTAATTGTGGAGTCGTTCCAATGCCGTTGCGCGGCTGGTGAGCAGCGATTTGGTGGCCTCCTGCGTGTTTTTCCACTGCAGGAAGCGCACTTCCTGCGTCATCTGCTGGATTTGGATTTCGTGGCGCTGGCGCACCAGCGCCAGGTGCTCGCCATCGCCCTTTTCGAGCGCCGAGAGCAGCGCGCCGCCCAGGCTGCGCACCTCGCTGCACAACTCCAGCGCTTTCTGGATCATGGCCAGGCTGCGCACCGGGCTGGCGGGCTGGTTCAGGCCGTTGACAATGCTGCCGATATCGATCCCGGCGGCCGCGGCCTTGACCAACATGCCGGGGTCAATCGGCGGGTCGAACAGGGCCAGCGAGCGCACAATGCCCGCAATGTTCATGCAGTGGCGAATCTTGAAGAGCCGGTCGGCGACGGTGTCCCAATAGCCCAGCATTTTGTCGTTGCGTGGAATGCAGAAGTATAAAGCGCGCCCGATGCCAAAGAGCGCGCTCGCATTGCCTGCGCCGCTGTTGCCCGTCATGCCCAGGTTGAATGGAAACTGGCCCTCCAGGTTCACCAACGCGTCGCCAATCGGGCCAAGACCATTTGAACCGGAGCTTTTGTCTTTGAGTTGCGCGAAGGTCATGGGACGCACTGCGCCGTTGGGCGGGATGCGCTGCGGGCGTTGCCCCAAGAGATTGGCCGCCAGCACATACAGTTGCGTGGCCTCGTTGATGGCCTCGACCGTATCTTGCTGAAAGAGGTTATCGCCCCAGGCGATCAGGTTGTCGAGATATTTCATCACGACGCAGTATTGATAAGCCAACTGCCGGTTCCGCGCGACGACGTGCGGCTGGAAAGGTTTGTTGAGAATGGCGGTATAGCCTTCCAGAATTTTTTGTTGTTCGGCGTCGTTCTTGTCATTCGGCATGCTCAAGATGCGAATGACGTCATCAATGGTCTCTTTATTTTCCGGGTTGCGGAAAGCGAGAAACTTCCAGAAGCGCTGTGGTGTGGGAATGCTGGTGTCGTTGCAGGTTGGGTCGAAGATGTAATGGAACCAGTGCTGCGCCTCGGCGAAACGCTGGGTCTTGCTCAGGTGTACGGCAATGGTCAGCGGGATATGGAAAAACAACTCCCAGTTGTAGTTGGCGTATGGCCCGCCGACTTCGAGATCGATCTCTTTGGGACGCCCTTCGACTTGCACCAAGTCAGATTTCTCAAGCTTTTCATAAAAGCCCTGGAAATAAGCAAAAAAGGTGTCAAATTTTGGCGGGTTCGGTATTTTGGGCGTGGATAAGCCATCCAGGAACCCAGGGTCGAGCATCTCAGCTAATGAGCTTGTGTTGAGTTTGCCGATCAACTCGCCGATGAGCGGGTGGAAAAAGTTTGCGAAGGTATAGGTAAACTGCGTGTCCGAATGTGACAGCGCCAGTTCATCCAAGAATGATGATGTTTCCCTGTCATGGAAGCCGACTTTATTAAGCATAGTTTCCTCCTTGCATTGCGATATTGGCCTGGGGGATCGCGCCGGACGGCCCGATCTGCTGGTCGCCATACTGTACGGCGGTGGCAGCGCCGATGCCCAGGTGAATATAGGCATCTTCGGTGACGTACTTTAGCATCCCGCTCCGGTCAATGACACTCGGATCGGGACCGACCGGTCCGCCATCTCCCCAGAACTTTGGCCCAAGTTCAATGTGTGGGTCGATTTGGAAAACCAACGGGGGAATATTTGCCGCTTGTGATAAGTCTGGGGTGTTCGCAACTCCGTAAGGGGAATGATCGACAACTGAAATCGGCGCTGTCGCCGTCGTGACATAGAAGACATGCCGTCTATCCTCGTAGAAGAATGGCGCATCCCAATCGGTGGCATGGCCTTGCCTCGTCTTAATATATTCGAACGGGAACGGGGTTTTTGTTTTCAGAATGTCCCTTGTTAATGGATTATGGGAGTGATAACTTGAATATTCGAAGCCAAAGTTCGTCTCATAGTCTCCAGTAAATATTCGATTTTTGTTGGACCTAATGAGAGGTTGCTTTGAGGCTTCTTCGCCGCGCACAGGAAGACTATGGGTGTTGTATAAAAGAAATGATCCATTCCCTCCCACTATTTGTATCCTTAGCGCATCGTTTTCCACAGAAGTATTCAAGTTGATATTGGATCGATCGAATGGATTCAGAGCAGAAGAATCAACCAAAAATGTAGGCTGATTGACATCCGACGTCTTCGTTGGCTGCCATTTGCCGTTGTAGTATTCGCTCCAACACAGTACTGCTTCTACCGTCAACTTCGGGTCGCTTGGCAGATTGGTAACCGTAATGGTGGAGAAATCGCCGGTGTTGGTCGGCTTTTGCGTTGTATCCGGCCCCTTTTTGAGAATCCGCAGCCAGAAGAGCAGGAGACGGTCGTTCCAGACCACCGGGACGACCGGGTTGTCCTCGATATCGAGTTTGATCTGTTCCCAGGGAGTCCAGGAGGTGCCCTCTTTGCGGCGGTAGTAGTATTTGCGGTGCGCGCCGGCGGTGCGGGCGACAACGTGGTCAATATCGTCCGTCCGTTTGACCGGATCGCCTTGCTGGTGGTAGATGCCGCACGGCTCCAGTTTGGCGACCTCCTCCAACTTCGAGAGGTAATTCAGCAGCGCAGTGGCGGCGGAATCATCGGTGATGTCGCTTTGCAGCAGCTCGCTCTCGATCTCCTTGAAGAAGGGCGACTTGTCGTCGCGCAGTTCGGGTTCCAGCCAGTTTTCCGGGAAGAGATACACCTTGCGGTTGGCTTCCCAGACCCGGTAGCGCTTCATCCACTCCCACTGTTTGGCGGTCAGGGTGGCCGGGGAGACGCGCGGCTCAAGGTTCATGAAACAGCGCTCGATGAAGAGTTGCACCGACGAGAGCGCGTGACGGATGCGCGAGGTCTGCATACAGGGTTCCATCTGGACATCCATCAGAAAGTATTCGAACAGCTTGTCGGCGGTATCGATCTGCGCGCTGGACGGGTTGGAGCGCATCTGGTGCAGGATCCAGGCGACCAGCGCATCGCGCTGCAGGCCGCGCAACTCGTCGTTGATCGGTTGGATGACGTCGCGCCAGTCGGCGGCGGCGTAGCGGGCGCGCAATGCGGATTGCAACCCGCGCGCGGTTTCTCCGTCCGGCTCGTTGGTGGTCGCGCGAATCAGCGCCGTCCCCGGAATGCCCGTCTTGCGCAGCAGGGCAAAGGCGTCGTAGACGCGGCGGAAAAGCTCCAGGTGTGCAAGCCCCGCAGTATTGCCGCCAAACTGGTTCAGCAGCGCGGTCAACGAGGCCGAGTCCCAGCGGGTGAGGGTCAGGAGCGCGCCATCCCCATTGGGCAGCAGCGCCGCCGGGTCTTGCAGGACGGAGAGCAGGCGCTCGTCGTTCGGCGCGAGCGCGGCCTTGATGCGGGCGTAGTCGAGCAGGCCTTGAAACGGCTTGAGCAACGCGACCGCGGTTAAAGGGGGTGGGTCGCCATTGACCGGCAGGGCATTCAGCCAGCCATGAGCCGAGATCAGGTAATCAGTATTC
>JBARBA010000745.1:0-3819 GCA_049792555.1 Anaerolineales bacterium | reverse complement strand
GCGCTGAGCTTCCTGGGCATCGGGTTACGGCCCCCCGTGGTCAGTTGGGGGGTTATGCTCTACAAAGCCATCGACGTGGTCGTCGTTATCAACAAGCCCTGGGTGCTGCTGCCCGGCCTGGCGATTTTTATTACGATCCTGGCGTTCAACTTTTTGGGCGATGGTCTGCGCGACGCCGCCGATCCGTATCATGTGTAGGCAGAAAGATGACAAAGATGTCCGATTCCCAGTTGCCTGCGGCAGGTATGTACCAAACAAGGTGAGTCATGTTGGATACACTAATTGATGTCAAAGATCTAAAAATACACTTCTTCACCGACGAAGGGGTAGTGCGGGCTGTTGACGGCGTAGATCTGACTATTGAACGCGGGAAGACCCTTGCGCTCGTGGGTGAAAGCGGTTGTGGCAAAAGCGTCGTCTGCCGCGCCTTTTTGAATATCGTACATTCCCCCGGCAAGATTGTCTCCGGCGAAATCATGTTTCACCAGAAGTTGGGAGGGGGAACCGATGAATTGGTGGATATAGCCAAGCTCAACCCCAGAGGCCGGGAGATCCGTAACATTCGCGGCAAGGAAATCTCCATGATCTTTCAGGAGCCGATGACTTCCCTCAGCCCGATGTATACCATCGGGAATCAGATCATGGAGAATATCCTGCTGCATACCAATATGTCTAAAAAGGCGGCCCGCACCCTGTCCATCGAGCTGCTGGATAAAGTCGGTATTCCTCAACCTGGCCGGTTGGTCGATGAGTATCCATTCCGCCTCTCAGGGGGGATGCGCCAGCGCGCCATGATTGCCATGTCGCTCTCTTGTAGCCCCACCATGTTGATCGCCGATGAGCCTACCACGGCCCTCGATGTTACGACCCAGGCCAACATTCTGGATTTAATGTTGAATTTGCAGAAGCAATATAACATGACTGTGCTGTTCATCACCCACGATCTGGGCGTTGTGGCAGAGATAGCCGATGAGGTGGCCGTGATGTACCTGGGGAAGATTATCGAAAAGAGCGATGTGTTCACGATTTTCAACTCTCCTGCGCATCCTTATACCCAGGCATTGCTGCATTCTATTCCCAAGATCACGATGGCGCGCGAAGAACTGGACCCGATCAAAGGTATGGTGCCGAATCCTTACCGTCGACCGAGCGGCTGCCCTTTCCATCCGCGGTGTTCTCAGGCATTCGCCAAATGCAAAACTGTTGAGCCTAAGACCATACAGTTAAGTGAGAATCACACAGTACAGTGCCTTCTGTATGAAGATATTAACAAGCAAAAGGCAACGGAGTCTTCCTTATGACCAGTTCCAACCACGCTCTCCAGAGTGTATCCCAGATGACCGACGACAGCTATCTGCTGGAAGTCAACAACCTGAAAATGCACTTTCCTATCAGTGAGGGTGTCTTCGCCCGCGTTAAAGGCTATACCAAGGCCGCGGATGATGTCAGCTTCCACATCCGCCAGGGTGAGACGCTGGGCCTGGTAGGTGAAAGCGGCTGCGGGAAGACCACCGTGGGGCGCTGCATTGCGCGGGCCTATGTGCCCACAGCCGGCGAGATTCTCTATCGTCAGGCTGATGGTTCGGTGGTTGACCTGGCTCAACTCCAGGGCCAGGCTGTGCAGCCTTATCGCAAAGACATCCGTCTGATTTTCCAAGACCCGTATGCCTCGCTCAACCCACGCATGACCGTCTTCGAGCTGATCAGCGAAGTGCTGGTGGTAAACCACATGGGGACGCACGCTGAGATGGTAGAGCGCGTAGAGAGTCTTTTGAAACGCGTTGGCATGCGCCCGGAGTTCATGCAGCGTTATCCCCATGCCTTTTCCGGCGGTGAGCGCCAGCGCATCAGCATCGCCCGCGCGCTTATCACCAGGCCGCGCCTGGTAGTGTGCGACGAAGCGGTTTCGGCCCTGGATGTTTCCATCCGGGCGCAGATTCTGAACCTGCTTGAAGAACTGCAATCTGATTTCAAGCTCACCTATCTATTCATTTCGCATGACCTGAGCGTCATCCGCCACATCTGTGACAATGTCGTAGTCATGTACGTAGGCCAGGTGGTGGAAATCGCCGCAAGCATGGAATTGTTCATCAACCCGCGCCATCCTTATACTGAGGCGCTCATGTCGGCGGTGCCTGTCACCAACCCCAAGGCTCGCGATGCGGGCGTACGCATCCGTCTGGAAGGCGAGATCGCCGATCCATCCAACCCCCCAACGGGTTGCTATTTCCACCCGCGCTGCCGATACGCCAAAGAACGTTGCAAGATTGAAAAGCCTGCCTTGCGCGATCTGGGTGATAATCATTATGTTGCCTGTCATTTCTCCGAAGAATTGAAATTGGCCCATGTGCGCATGGTCGATTGATCTGCCTACCTTCAACACAGCAAAGTGAATTAACTCCTATGCGCCTCCCCAAATCCACCGCCGGCGATACAGCCTGGTTCGTCCATGACCGTTTCGGGATGTTTATCCATTGGGGGTTGTATGCGCAGCCCTCGCGTGGCGAGTGGATGATGACGATTGAAAAAGTGGCCCCGGCGCTGTACGCCGAAAAATACCTGGAACGCTTCAACCCGGCGCAGTATGATCCGCGCGCTTGGGCCAAAGCGGCGCGTGCGGCGGGCATGAAATACGTCGTTATCACCGCCAAACACCACGAAGGCTTCTGCCTGTGGGATTCGGCTTATACTGACTACAAAGTGACCAATACGCCCTACGGCAAAGATTTGCTGACACCTTTTGTGGAAGCATTCCGCGCCGAGGGATTGCGTGTGGGCCTGTACTATTCCCTGCTCGACTGGCATCACCCCGATTTTACGATTGACATCTATCACCCACTGCGCGACCATGCCGATGTGGCGTCGCTCAACGAGGGGCGGCAAATGCCGCGCTACGCTGAATACATGCGCAATCAGGTGACGGAATTGCTGACGAGCTTTCGGCCTGATATCTTGTGGTGTGATTTTTCCTACCCGAAAGCCGAGTATCACGGGTTGCCCGGAAAGGGTTGCCCGGACTGGGAAAGCGAAAAATTGCTGGCGTTGATCCGCCAGATCAGCCCCAAGATCATCCTGAACAACCGCATGGATCTGCCGGATGTGCGGGCCGATGTTTATACCCCGGAGCAAATCCAACCCAACGAATGGGTAGAAGTCAACGGGGAGCCTGTCGTCTGGGAAGCGTGTCAAACCTTCAGCGGTTCATGGGGCTATAACCGCGACGAAGATAATTGGAAAAGTCCCGAGCAACTGATTATGATGCTGATTAACAGCGTTTGCTACGGTGGCAATTTGTTGATGAATGTTGGCCCAACAGCGTTGGGCACATTTGACCTGAGGGCCTTGAAAGCGCTCAGTATGTATGCTGACTGGATGGACAGACACGGCGATGCGATCTATGGCTGCACACAGAGCGAATTTGCCGCGCCGCTCGATTGCCGCCTGACCCAGAAGGGCAAGCGTGTGTATATTCACGTTTTTGCCTGGCCGTTCCGTCATATTCGGCTGCCCAATATGGCAAGCAAAGTAAGTTATGCGCGCTTTTTGCACGATGGGAGCGAAGTGCCCATTGAAGGCACCACCTGGGAAACAGACCAGATGAATCTCAAACCGGATGAGCTTGTGCTATTTCTGCCCGTGAAAAAACCGCCTGTCATTGTGCCGGTGATCGAACTTACATTAGAATAATTGTTACTACTTTGACAATGTCAGATTAAACATTTGTTCTATGTTTTGCGTGCTGCCTTATGACGCAAACGGGATTTGCGAGAGCGAGTTCGGTTTACCAAATGGCTGACAACAAGGCTGGCGGCTTCATCT
>JBARBA010000744.1:0-2390 GCA_049792555.1 Anaerolineales bacterium | reverse complement strand
ACCTCACATGGATAAGGACAAAACTATTTCCATATTAGTATACGCCATCCCCTACTCAAAAATCAGCCCCAAATCCTCCACCGCCACGCCCACTTCGACCCTGCCAATCGCCACCGGCAAGGCAAATTTGACCACGCCCGAAGCCTTTTTCTTATCGACTTTCATGGCCTGCAAAATGGCCTCGCGCGACATTTCGGGCGGGATGCTCGTCGGCAGGCCAAGCTCCGCAAAAGCGACGCCGATTTCTTCTCCCAGGCCACCCGCCGCCAGTCCCAGCCGTTCGGCCAGGCGCGCTTCGACGACCGTGCCGATGGCAACCGCTTCGCCGTGCCGCAGCTTGAACTCTGAGACCAGTTCGACGGCGTGGCCGACGGTGTGGCCCAGGTTCAACGAGGCGCGGATGCCACGCTCGTACGGGTCGACTTCGATGACGGCCACCTTGACGGCCATGGCGCGGCGCACGACCGAGGCCCAATCGTTTTTGACGGAGGCGTACCCGGCGGTACACAGCGCAAACAGGCCGGGGTCGCCGACGATGCCGTGCTTGACGACTTCCGCCAACCCGGAGCGCAGTTCCGCATCGGGCAGGCTGGCGAGCGCGTCCGGGTCGGCCAATACCAGGCTGGGGGAATGAAACGCGCCGACCAGGTTTTTGCCTTCCGGCAGGTCGATGCCGGTCTTGCCGCCCAGCGAGGAATCCACCATCGAGAGCAGCGTGGTCGGGACGCCGACCCAGCCGCAGCCGCGCATAAAGGTCGCAGCGGCAAAGCCGGCCATGTCGCCGGTCACGCCGCCGCCCAGCGCCACGACCGTGCTTTTTCGGTCGAGGCCGCCCCGCAAAAATCCGCGCCACATCTCCTGGATGCTTTCGAGCGTTTTGTTGTCTTCGCCCGCCGGGAAGGTGATGACCGTCGTCTGGTAGCCCGCCGCGCGCAGGGATTTGGCCGCGCGTTCGGCGTACAGCGGCCCGACGTTGCTTTCGGTGACGATGGCCGTCGGGCCGTTGAGCTTGCGTTCGCGCAGCAATGCGCCGAGCCGGTCGATGCCGCCGTTTTCGACGACGGCGTCATACGCCGCGCCCATGCCGCCGATGCGGAAGCGCCCCAGCGCGATCTGGATTTGCCAGGCGATCTGGGCCGGGGTCAGCGCATCGCTATCGAAGCGCGTGGGAAAGGAAGCGTAATGCTCGCCGCGCCGTTCGAGCAGCCCGGCCAGCCGCTCGCGCAGGTCGCCCGCCAACAGCGGACGTTCGTAATCGGCGGTCAGGCGCTTGACCAGCGTGTCCACGCCGGCTTGCAGGAAGACCACCCTCCCGGAAGATTCGGCCAGGGCGCGGTTCTCGTCGCGCAGCAGAGCGCCGCCGCCCAACGCCACCAAGCCCGTCTCACCGGCGATGACCTGTTTAAGCGCGGCAGTTTCCCGGTCGCGGAAAGCCGGCTCGCCCTGCTCGCTCATGATCTGCGAGATGGGCATGCCGGCCTGCTCTTCGATCAGGGTATCCAGGTCCACAAAGGACAGCCCTGTCTGCCGGGCCAGGAGCTTACCGACCGTGCTCTTGCCCGAACCGGACGGGCCGTAGAGGAAGATTTTTGTCATGCCGACCTCGGTTTGAGAAACAAATCGCGTACTTTCGTCATCGCGCCCATCGTCATGCCAGACACGTTCACAGAAAAAATTCCCGCCAAAATGGACAACGCCATAACGACAATCATGGCGGGCAAGGAATAGGGCTGGAGTGGTTGAAACATTTTCCCCATTCCCCATACCGCAGCCAACCCCAACAAACCAAATGGAATTCCCGCCAGCGCGCCGGAGAAAGCATAGGCCAGCAAGTGTAGCAGCCATGATTTGATGCCATCATGGCGAAAGATGGCGTCCACCAGCAATGAAATCAATAACGAAACAAAACTTATGGCAAAGGCAAAGGCCAACGTCAAAACGACCAGGCCGATGATCGCAACGATGATAAACAGAAAAACTCCTGCAATCAACATGAACGTCCCAAAATACGGCGCGTGCAAAAAAGTGATTAAGCTCCCCAGCGCGACCGAAACCAGACCGACCACGCCCACAACCAGGATGACGGCAACGGAAAGAATGGAAAACGTAAGAAACGTGACACAGAAGGCAGTGACGGCTTGAAAAGCAAGCCAGGTGATCTTGTAAATGGGATTGGATGATTCGTTTGTCATGGATTTTTTCCTGGATGGGGATAATAGACCTGTTCCCGAATAAAAAGGTGACAGTCACTTGGCCTATTTATGGCGGCGCATTTCACCGAAAGATGATATCTGGCGCATCGAAGTGACTGTCACCTTAAATAAGCCCGGGCCACCGGGCGCTGCTCTTGGCCGGTGGGATTTATCCCCCGGCGTTTGGGAACAGCAAAA
>JBARBA010000743.1:0-3636 GCA_049792555.1 Anaerolineales bacterium | reverse complement strand
GAGTGCCGCACTTATTTCGAAAAACAGTTGCTGCAGGTGAGGGGGCAGGCCTTTTTTGAAAAAAGCCATTCCGCCAAGCAACAGCGCCAAGCCCAGAAAAATCAATCCGGGTATTAGTTCGAATTTCACGGCGCGAGCACGGCCGTTTGTGTCCGAGGCCAAGGGTCCATTCCTTCCCAGCACCGGCCGAACGCGCTGCCCAATTGAAGATGGGGGCGCAAATAATCAGCCGGAAAATTCACACAGCGCTGCCACGCATTGCGACGGCGCGCTTATCTGTGAATTAGAGGGAAGGTGGTCCGCGGGGTTGTTCGCGATGACCGTAATAAGCGGAACGCATGTCGCGCTCCGCCAAGACAGGTAGGAAACCGTCCTCCCGATGTGGAACAAGCACGTCCAACACAATAGGAGGGAAATAGGCGCCAGCATGGATGATTACCTGGCAGAGCGGGCAATTTTCTGCCTCATCCGTGTTTCCAGGCACGATTGGTGTCGGATGAACCGCTTTACCTGCAAAATGCACGATACTCGGGACAAAACCCGATTCCGGATGCATATGGGTTTGCGCAACAAAACCTTGTAGCAGGAAAGCGGCAAAGATCAGCGCCGTAGCAAGTCTACGACCCAGCCCCGCCTGCACGGAACTTTTCCATTGAAACGGAGTGCTGGTGGAAGCGACTTGCATTCACGCCCGTCCCCTAAGTCAACTCATATTAGGTCTGCTTGGAAGAAAACGCAAACCTGTGAGCTGTCGGCTCGCCAAGCGCCTGCAAGCAACGGTTCATTCATGTAACAGCGAATGCTGTTTCGGTACTCGCACTACCGACCCGACTTTCGCCGCACGTCTGGCGGATCGGCGCTTGGCCATTTGGGTGTCGTTGTTTCTGTTTTTCGCCAAATAGAGGCGCATTTCGGCCCAACTACTGCGAGCGGTTGCCCCGATTTCGTTCCCTCTCGCGTATCCCCTTGAGGTACTAGTCATGTTGACAAAGTGTATTTCCCTACAGACTGGCTCCAGAAATGATTTTCCGAGAGTTTCAAACGCCCAAAACCCAACTCGAAAGCAAGTCAGTCTAAGACGATTGGACGCAAAAGCGCGAACTGCCAGGAAGGCGCACTATCGTTCGAAGATGTCCAGCCGCGCGTTCTTCCAGGATTTCCGCCGGCTTTTTGCAGAGGGGCGCGCTATGATCCGGCCTGGCTGATGAAGGCTTTCGGCGCGCAAAACCTGCACAGTCATATTTTCAAATACCCTTTGAGGCATTGAAAGCCTAAAGGAAAGGTTTTAGTGCTGGTGTCTTACAGAACAGACCCTGACCTGCGGGCGTTTCACGCTGCCGTATACGCAGTTTGACGTATACGGCGTTGCAGCATGTGCCACTAGCCTATCGGCACCGCCAATCAATCTCCACAGAGAAAGGGAGACAAAGAACGATGGCGCTTACTGTACGTTAGGAAAGTGAGAACAAGCACGTGCGGGCTGGGATCGTCTCGATCAACTACGCGACAGAACAGAGCGACTATGCTCTGTGGCGCAAGGTTGTTTCCTTTATCCTTTTCCTGTCTTTTTTCTGGATATCTTATGTCGCGCAGACCCATATCCATGGCAAACCCGCACCGGCGACAATGTCTGCAATCAGCAAAAGCCTGCCTTTTGCCGGTGAAAAATCGGTAGAGGCGCCGGAAAAAGACCAGACCACTGACGATATCAATTGCCAGCTGTGCCAGGCGGTCAGTCATGGCAGGGCCCTGCTTCTCCCGCTTCTCATTACGCTTCTTGCGGTTTGGCTTACGCTTCATGCTGCGCCGCCAGGCAATCTGGAGTGGAGCTGGACCAGCATTGTCGGCCATGATCATCAGGCCCGCGGCCCTCCGACCCTTTAATCGCTCGACATAAGCCTGCGACGCGCGCAAATCGCGTCGCGCATTTGCCGTAGCCATTTCCAATCCCCACTTAACCTTGGCATCGCCAATCAATCTCCACAGCGAGAGGGAGACAAATAACCATGGGACTTTTTTTACGAATGCGGTCAGGCCGCAGGTCAACCGCCTTAACCTGCTTGGCGTTGACCCTGATGATGCAGTCCAGCGCGACGATGGCGCAGCCGACCGGGGAGTTGGTCATTCATAACGGCCTTATCATCAGCGATAGCGGGCGCACGGCGGCCGAAATCAGAATCCGCGGCGGGAAAATCGTGGAGATCGCTCCAAAGATCGCAGCCGCGCCGGGCGCGCACGAGATCGACGCCACCGGCATGTATCTGATGCCCGGCGTCATCGATACGCATACACATCTGCCCATGGAACCCGTCAACCCGCCCAATCCGAAAGGCAATTCTGATGATCTCATCAGTGGCTCCAAGGCCGCGTTGGCCGGTGGGGTAACGTTGTTGGGTGACTTTGTGGGGTTCGCGAAAGATGAAGATGCCAACGCATTTGCAGATCGCGTCACCGCAGCGATTCAGAGGCAAGCCATCGCCGACGTCTATATCAAGGCGAGCATCACTCCCTTGGAAGTCCCGGCGGGGTGCCCTAATTCGGACCCCAATGGTGGCACTTATACTGGCCCAAAACCGAACCCCAGTGACTGCATTCCGGACCGATTGACGCAGCAGAAGACCTTCGACGCGCTTGCTGCGCGGGGGATCGTCAGTACCGGCGAAAATTTTATGGCAAGGCCATCATACGACAAGAACTCGTTTGCCTGGGCGCAGACATTTTTCGTCTCGGGCAAGGCTGGCGTGGTCAGCATGATACATCCCGAGGACGCGTCGATCATGTCCCTGGAACAGGAGCGTCTAATAACCGAGCCTAGCGGCGCCGGCAACAACCTGCACAATTTCGAGCTGGGTGCGCCGGTCGCCGCCGAAGTGGCTGCCGTACAGCGCAGCCTTGCGATTGCCGAGGTCACTCAATCGCCGATCGTCCTGCTTCACGTAACAGCCGGCCGGTCGGTGATGGCTATTGAAGAGGCGAAGCGTCGCGGGCTTACAGTTTATCTTGAAACGCGCCCGTGGAATCTTTTTGGGACCTGGGACAGGTATAAGGAACAATATCCCGGCCTCTGGGTTGGCGGTCCACCGTTGCGCTCAAAGTGGGATCAGGACATGCTCTGGGATGGCATCCACAGAAGGGTGGTCGACACCATTGGCTCAGATCACACGGCCTACACGAAGGCCGCAAAGATGGATCCAAACCAGACGATTACCGACAAGCGCATGGGGCAGGAAACCCTTCAGGATTATCCTGCCATGATGTTCTCGTATGGCATTAACGGGGGCCACATCACGCCTGAGGATTTCGTGGCGGTAACGTCCACGAACGCCGCAAAAATTCTTGGCATGTATCCACGCAAGGGCGTGATTGCCGTGGGATCCGATGCGGACATCGTGATCTGGGATCCGAAGAAGAAAAAGACCTTAACGGATGCGAGCGAGTTTTCGAATGCGAAGTACGCGGTGTATGAGGGCTTGGTAGTCACCGGAGTGCCGATAACGACAATCCGCCGCGGAGAGATCGTGTACGACAATGGCAAGATTCTCGCACAGCCCGGCTCTGGTCGCTTCATCCCCGGCGCCAAATTTCGGAAGCCCACGCTTCGTCCCCTCATCGCCTGCGGCCGAATTTGCGCTCAAG
>JBARBA010000742.1:0-4915 GCA_049792555.1 Anaerolineales bacterium | reverse complement strand
ATATAAAGTAACGGTCGCAGGCCTGCCGTATGGATCGCACACCGTCCTGATCAAAGTGCTCGGAACGAAAAACCCGGCGTCGAGCGGCACGGGGGTGGTGAGCGACGGGTTTGTGATTAATTGATTGTACAAGTGACAGTCACCTTTTTCCAAGATGGCGCGTCCCCGCCGCTTTCGAGCGCCGGGGACGTGTTTTGTCCCAATGGATAGGCCTTTAAAATGACTGTCACATGAAAGCAGGGGCGCGTTCCGCGCGCCGGGGCAAAACACATTTCGCCCACCTGCAACTTATGGGGTATAACGTAGGGCGCAACCCATCCTTCAAATCTCGGAGCTTCTCATGGCCCAATCCATTCAAAGCGCCACACCCCTCCAGGCCTGGATCGCAGCGGCCCGTCCGCGCACCTTGCCCGCATCGGCTGCGCCCGTGCTGGCGGCAACCGCGCTGGCCCTGCGCAACGGCGCCTTCCACCTCCCGTCCGCGCTGGCCTGCCTGCTCATTTCCCTGCTCATGCAAATCGTCGCCAACTTTGCCAACGACCTGTTCGACCACGAGCACGGCGTGGACACAAACGCGCGCCTCGGCCCAACGCGCGTCATCGCCGCGGGCCTCATCGCCCCGCGCCAAATGCGCAGGGCCATCCTGCTGACGCTGGCGTTCACCTGCCTGCTCGGCCTCTTCCTGGCCCTGCGCGGCGGCTGGCCGGTCATCCTCCTGGGCCTGGCCATCATCCTGGCCGCCCTGCTCTATTCCGGCGGCCCAAAACCCTACGGTTATTACGCCCTCGGCGACCTCTTCGTCTTCTTATGCTTCGGCGTGGCAGCCGTGTGCGGCACCTACTACGTCCAGGCGTTGACTCTGCCCCTCAGCGCATGGTGGGTCTCCGCGCCCATCGGACTGTTGATCGTCAACATCCTGGTCGTCAACAACACGCGCGACATTTCCACCGACAAAGCCACCAACAAACGCACGCTGGCCGTTTTGCTCGGACGCAAAGCCATGCTGCTCGAATACCTGGCCTGCATCGCGGCAGCCTACCTCACCCCGCTCGGCCTGTGGATCTTCGGACTCATCCCTGTGGGCGGATTACTGTCCTGGATTTCTCTCCCCTGGGCCGTGATCCTGTTTCGAAGGTTTTCCCAATCTGACGGGCGTTCCCTCAACAAAACCCTGGCCGACACGGCGCAGTTGGCATTCATCTACACCGTTCTGTTCTCAATCGGGATTCTGATCATGCGTTGACGGTAATTCGGGGGTTTTCCCCCATACAAATACAGGGGAGAGCCTTGTTTCGCGCAAGGCTCTTTTCGTTTAACATAGAAGCATAGACAAAAATAAAAGTTCAATTCACCCGTTCCACATTCCAAAGGAGCAACCCATGAGCATCCTCACCCAAGTCCAAATGTTTTTCAGAGTCAAAACCAATGCCGCCCTCGACCAGATGGAAGACCCGCGCCAGACCCTTGAATACGCCTACACCCGCCAGCAAGAAATGCTGCGCAAGGTCAAGCAGGGGCTGATCGAAGTCGCCACCGCCCGACGGCAGATCGAGTTCCAGGTGAAAAAGCTGCGCGAGCGGCTGCCGCAACTGGACGACCAGGCTGCGCGCGCGCTGGCAGCCGGACGCGAAGACCTGGCGCGCCTGGCCCTGCAACGCAAGCAAACCTGCCTGGCAGAGTTGGCGCAACTTGAGCAGCAGGCCGGCGAAACCGCCGAAGAAGAGCGCAAGCTGACCAAAGCCGAGCAGCAGTTCGCCCTGCGGGTCGATTCCTTCCGCACCCGCCGCGATTCGCTCTCGGCCCGCTACACCGCCGCCGAAGCGCAGATCAGCATCAACGAGTCGCTCAGCGGCGTATCGAACGAATCGACCTCGTTAGGCAGCGCCATCGAGCGCGCCGAATCGAAGATCGAACGCATGCAGGCGCGCGCTTCGGCCATCGACGCCCTGATCGAGAACGGCGCGCTGATCCCGCCCGGCGGCGGCGACCCCATCGAGCGCGAACTGAGCGAAATGGCCGCCGGGCAGGCCGTCGAACAGGAACTGGCCGCGCTCAAGGCCAAGCTCACCCCCGCAGCCGCGCCCGAAGCCAAAGATACCGGGCCGAACTAACTTCATCGTTTTAAAGCATTAAACATGAAGACCACACCCCCCTAAGGGAGCAAGCGGGGCACACGCTTGCCTGCGCACGGTGCAGGCAAAGGAAAACCTTAAAAAAGCTCTTCTTTCGTACCCTTCGTGCCCTTCGTGTACTTCGTGGAAAACGATTTAGAGCCACACTCATCATTCAGAAAAGGAGTCAATCTTATGAACACAACCAAACCCGCAACCATTAACCCGCTCGCCGAGGGACAAATCGTCATCATCGTGGCCCGCTTTGTGCTGGTGCTGGCCTGCCTGTTCCTCATCTTAATGGACGCAAAGAGCGAGAAAACCGTATCCTTCAACGTCACCCGCTTCGAGATCATGGTCGTCCTGCTGCTGGCCGTATCCAATTTCTTCCTGGTGGCGCAGGTGCTCACCAAACGCAAGACCCTCGACCTGATCCTGTACGGCATGAGCATCGCCGACCTGGCCGTCATCACGATCGTGGTCATCATCCAGGGCGGCTTCCGCTCGGAAGTGTACACCTTCTACTTCCCGGCCATGCTGGCCTTTGCGCTGGCCTTCCCGATGCTCGAACTGTACGTCTTCCTGGGCGGCACGGTCTTCCTGTACAGCTTCGTCAGCCTGTTCACGCTGAACAGCGTGGACGACATCCAGACGCTGCTCGTGCGTGTCTTGATGCTGGTGGCCGTCGCCGTCTGCGCGAACCACTTCGCCCAGATCGAACGCAACCGCCGCAACACGCTGCTGCGCAACCATTTTGCGGCGCAGCAGCTTGCGCAAGGCGAGAGCCAGCCCGCCTCGCCCAGCATGTCGCCGGCGCCGGCACACTGAGCTTTCCCCGAAAGGTGACTGTCACTTCATACATCGTTGGTTGAGTAGGCGGCGTTCCCCAGCCGCCGTACCGAAACCAACAATAAGCAACAAATGCCTGTAGTATGTGGTTTCGATACGCCTTCGGCTACTCAACCACCCCATGTTTCAAACAAACGAAAGGACTTAAGCCATGTTAAACCAAACTTCCAACTCCAAAGCCAAAGAATCCGCCGAAGACATCTTCTTCGGGCAAATCTCGATCATCTGGGCGCGCTGGTTCCTGATCGCAGCCGGGACCGTCATCGCCCTGTGGTCCGCAATCGACGCCTCCCAACTTACCCTGGCGGTTTTGACCCTGGTGGCGCTGATGGGCCTGAATTTCTTCGCGCACGGGCGTTACATCACCGGCAAACCGGTCAACCAGTTCTTGCTGCTGTTCGGAAACCTGCTCGACGTGACAATCATCACTTTGCTGGTAATCTTCTGGAGCGGGCAGACCGGACTGAAAAGCAACTTCTTCATCCTCTACTACCCCATGTTGCTGGCCTGGGCATTGGTCTTCCCGCCCAGCGTTACCTTCATCTTCTCGTTGATCACGCTCGTGATATACGCGGCAGCCTGCCTGCTCACCCCCTCCGCGCCCATGATGTTCAGCAGCATCGCCGGTTTCGAAACGCTGACCATCCGCTTAATCACGCTGGGCGCCATGGCAGGCCTGGGCACCTACTATTACCGCCGCCAGCGCGACAGCCTGCGGGCATTGACCGCCAAACCGCTGGCAGCTTTCAAATAATTTTGTACCCTTCGACATCGGTGGTTTCGGTACGGCGGCGGAATAACACCGCCGCCTACTCAACCACCGATGTCGAATAGACACAATTTTCCCTCTTGGGGCCGTGGAACATGTTTGGAGTAAGGCAAGAAAATTAACCACGAAGCCACACGCACCTACTTTCGGTGCAGGCAAAGCCACAAAGAATTCTTGGTTTTTCTTCAAAGCTTGGTGGCTTGGTGGCTTCGTGGTTCAAGGTTTTTTTTTCCGGCTTGTCCGGGTTAGGCGCAAGGAGCAAAATGAGCAATTTCATGCAACAACTCACATCGATGTTCAAATCCGGGATGGACAGCCTGCTCGAACCTGCCGAAGACCCCAGGAAAACATTCAGCGATCCCCAGCAGCGCCAGCAGGAATTGCTGGGCCGTGTGCAGGGCGCGCTGCTGCAAAACAGCAACCTGCACAAGCGGCTGGAACAGCGCGTCGCCCGCTTGCAGGCCAAAATTCCCCAACTGGCCGAAACCGCCCAAAAAGCCGTCGCCGCCGGGCGCGACGACCTGGCCCGCATGGCGCTGCAACAACGCCAACTGGCGCTGCTGGAATTAAAGTCGCTGGAAGCCAGCACGCAAGAAGTCCGGTTGGAGGAACAGCGCATTTCCATGATCGAACAGCGGCTGACGGCGCAAATCGAAGCCATGCGCATCCGCCAGGAGATGACCGCGGCGCGCTACACCGCCGCCGAGTCGCAGGCCATCGTGCATGAAGTGCTCAACGGCTTCTCGAAGGAACTCTCCGACCTGGGCCAGACCATCGAATACACCGAGCAAAAGACCGAAACCATGCAGGCGCGCGCCAGCGCCCTGGCCGAGTTCGTCGATTTCGCCGCGCTCGACCTTCCCAACGGCGCGAGCAACGACCCGCTGGAGCAGCAATTGATGCAACTGGATATCGATACGGCCGTTGCCGAGCAACTGGCAGAGTTGAAAAGACAGGCGCAGGGTTGACACTTTTGGAATGGAACCCACCGCTCCCAAACAAGAGTAAAATGACAGTAGCGCATAACTTGCTTTTCTTACCGAGCAAAAACTCTGGTCACAGCCCGTAAGTCGGGACTTCGTCCCAACATACGGGCTGTGACCACCCAATTGCTGAAGACCCAAAACTTTATCGAGGTCCGCAAGTCAAATATAAAATAGCAAGGTATGCTCTACTGCATAAAATG
>JBARBA010000741.1:0-5320 GCA_049792555.1 Anaerolineales bacterium | reverse complement strand
GCCCCGTCTTGGACGGCTTCAAACTCTACCCCGAACTGACACTCTCCGCCCCCATCGGCCCCCACCGGCTGATGGCAAAATACGATCTGGTGGCCGTCGGCGCAGACAAGGCCCTTATCTTCGACTGGAAAACCTACCACAAGCGCCCCAAAGACGAATGGATGGCCGTCCGCTTGCAGACCAAAGTCTACCGCGCGCTGCTGGTCGTCGCCGGGGCGCACCTCAACAGCGGCGGGCCCTTCGCCCCCGAACAGATCGAAATGACCTACTGGTACGCCGACTTCCCCACAGAGCCATCCAAATTTCCCTACGACGCCAAACAATACAAACGCGATTGGGACCGGCTGCTCAAACTCGTCGCCGAGATCAACGCCAAACAAAGCTTCCCCCTCACCGACGACGAAAAGAAATGCGCCTACTGCCCCTACCGCTCCTACTGCAACCGCGGCCTCACCGCCGGAGCCATGGACGATGTCGAAACCGAGTTGTCTACGCTGGATGTCAATCTGGAACAGATCCAGGAAATCGAGTTTTAACCATGCGCTTCCTATCGTTGATCGTTTTTTGCCTGCTGGTGGGCACATCCGCCTGCGCACCCACTCCAACCCCGCCGCAAGAGACCACCTTCAAAGGCATCGTCACCTCCGGTTTTGAAGTCTCAACTTTCAAACCGTGCGACAGCGACCAGCTCTCCTGGTTTAGCGCCCCCAGCGCCTCCAAATTTTGGGATTTCTACAAAAAGCTGGCAAGTCCCCCAACCAATTCGCATGGTTACACCCAGGTGTATACCGAATTCATCGGCGTCCTGGCCTCCGGCGACCCAAATGGCTACGGTCACCTGAGCCAATACCGCAGCGAAATCACCGTCAACCGAACCATTGACGTGCAACCCGCCCCCGACGGCAAGTGCCCATAAAATGACAAGGCGCTGGATCGACACTCTCCCCCTCCCCATCTCGCTGGATGGACTGCATCCCCTCATCGCGCAAACGCTTGCCAAAAGGGGAATGACGACTCCCGAAAGCGCCCGGGCCTTTCTCTTCCCCGACTCCTACTCCCCGACGCCTGCTTCCGCGCTACCGGGCATGGACGCTGCCTTTGAGCGCATCTCGTCCGCCATCCGCGCCAAAGAGTCGATCTGCGTCTGGGGCGACTTCGACGTGGACGGGCAAACCTCCACCACCGTCCTGGTCTCCGCCCTGCAAAGCCTCAGCGCGGACTTGTACCCGGCAGGGCACGTGACCTGGCACATCCCGGTGCGCGCCAAAGAGAGTCACGGCGTCAACCTCGAAAACCTGGCGCGCGTCATCGCGGCAGGCGCAAAACTGATCGTCACCTGCGACACCGGCGTCAGCGCCCACGAAGCCGTCGCATACGCCCGTTCGCGCGGCGTGGACATGGTCATCACCGACCACCACGATTTACCCGAAACATTGCCAGACGCCGTTGCCGTCATCAACCCCAAGCTCCTGCCAAAAGGACATCCGCTCGCAACGTTAGCCGGTGTAGGAGTGGCTTACAAGTTGGCAGAAGCGTTGCTGCCTGACCGTCCACCGTCCGATTTGCTCGATCTCGTGGCCCTCGGCTTGGTCGCCGACTTGGCCCTCCTCACCGGTGACGCGCGTTACCTCGTCCAGCGCGGCCTCCACGCACTACGCAACACGCAACATTTGGGTTTGAAGGTAATGATGGAATTGGCCGAACTCAACCCTACCCACCTCACCGAAGAACACATCGGCTTCGTGCTCGGCCCGCGCCTGAATGCGCTGGGCCGCCTGGGCGACGCCAACCCGGCTGTAGAGTTGCTCACCACCTCCGACCCGGTGCGCGCGCGTGTGCTGGCTGCGCAACTGGAAGGACTCAACGCCCAACGCAAATTGCTTTGCGACCAGGTCTACCAGGCCGCCGAAGCGCAACTGCGCGCGGACCCTTTGCTACTGACGCAACCCGTGATCGTGCTGGCGCACCCGGCCTGGCCGGGCGGTGTGATCGGCATCGTCGCCAGCCGCCTGGTGGAACGCTATGGACGCCCGGCCATCCTGTTTGCGGCCCCGCCCGGCGAACCTGCGCGCGGCTCGGCCCGCTCCATCGACGGGCTGAACATCACGGCGGCCATCGCCGAGCAAAAGGACATTTTGCTCAACTTCGGCGGCCACCCCATGGCTGCGGGACTGGCGCTTGAGCAGGAAAAACTGCCGGAGTTCCGGCGCAAGCTGGCGCGCAGCGTGGAAAAGCAACTCGGCGAAAGCCAACGCGAGGAAGCCGAACTCGCCATCGACGGCTGGCTGCCGCTTGACGAGGCGGACCTGGCCCTGGCAGAAGAAATCGAAAAACTGGCGCCCTTCGGCCCCGGAAACGAAAAACTCGTCCTGGCCAGCCGCAACCTGACCTTGAAATCGTCGGGCCAACTGGGCAGGAACAAAGACCATCTCAAACTGACCGTCGAAGACGAGCGCGGCAACCTGCAATCCGTGCTCTGGTGGGACGGCGGCGTGGAAGAACTGCCATCGGGCAAATTCGACCTGGCCTACACCCTGCGCGCCAGCGACTGGCGCGGCCAACGCCAGACCCAACTCGAATTCGTCGATTTTCGCATCATTGAAGAAGCGCCGATAGAAGTAGTCACTAAAAAGATCGACGTGGAAGATTATCGCAACATCGAAAACCCACGCGAACTTCTTTCATCTTTCATCTTTCATCCTTCATCTTTGGTATGGGCCGAAGCCGAACACAAGAAAAAGCTCTCCGGCTCCGACCGCAACACGCTTGCCCCCGCCCAAACCCTCATCATCTGGACCACGCCGCCTTCGCGCGAAGAACTCAACGCCGTGTTGGAAATTGTCCGCCCTGAAAAGGTGCTCGTTTTTGCAATCGACCCCGGCATGGACGATGTTAAAGCGTTCCTGGAACGGCTGGCCGGGCTGGTCAAGTTTACGCTCAACCAACGCACAGGGCGCACAAGCTACAGTGAGCTGGCGGCGGCCACAGCGCAGAAGGCAGCAGCGGTGCGTTTGGGGCTGGAGTGGCTGACGAAACGGGGGCAGGTGACGGTGCAGTCCGATGCGGGCGGCGAACTCACTTTGACGGCAGGCGGCCCGGCAGACGAACCCGCCGCTTTGACGGTAGAATCCAAACTGCGTTCCCTTTTAAACGAAACATCCGCCTACCGGCAGCATTTCGGCAAGGCGGATATCAAGACGTTACTGTAACAAGGTGACAGTCACTTTGTTACAATCTCAGCAAAGCGCGCGCGGGTGAGATCGGCCAGGTCTTTCACCGGCAGGCGGATGTTCAGCCCGCGCTGCCCGCCGGAAACGTGGATTTCGGCGTGGCCCTGCGCCGACGAGTCGATCAGCACCTGGAAGCCCTTGTTGATCAGCGCCAGCGGCGAAATGCCGCCGGCTTGCAGGCCGGTCAGCGCTTCGGCCTCGCGCTCGGTCGGCAGGCTGACTTTCTTCTCGCCTAACGCGGCGGCCACCAGCTTGAGATCCACCTGCCCTGGGCCGGGGATGACGGCCAGGATGGGTTTGCCGGGCTTCGGGCGGGTGACGACGATGGTCTTGTAGACCAGTTCCGGGGCGACGCTGAGCAGTTGCGCCGTTTCGAGCGCGCCGTGTTTTTCGGCGGAAGTCTCGAAGGCGGTGTATTTTACCTTTTTGGCATCGAGCAGGCGGGTGACGTTGTTGACAGGCGGCATAACGCAATTATACAACCGTGCGAGTGGACAATTCAATCTCACAAAATAGCTCAATGGCTTTTGGATGACTTATAATAACGAGATGTATGCAATATGTTCTGTGTGCCTGCTTGTGCAAGCCAAAGTACACGATCCTTTTTACGGAGACAAAAAATGAAAATCAATCAAATGAGTGTCAAAAATTTTCGCGGATTTGTTGAGCGTCAATTTGATTTTTCTGACCAATTTAATGTTTTGATTGGTGATAATGGAACGGGCAAAACCGCTGTCTTGGATGCTCTTAATATTGCTATTGGCTCACTATTTTTGAATTTTAATGAAATCAGACCTCGTCATATTCTTCCAGAGCATGTGCATTTAAAAAAATATGAATTGGGAGGGGTACCTCAGGCTGACCGTGTATATCCTGTAGTGGTAAAGTGCAAAGGCATTGTCAATGCCCAAGAAATCTCTTGGGAGCGAACGCTGAATAGCAAAGGCGGACGCACAACAAGAATTGGGGCAGAGAGTATTGCAAGCATTTCGAAAGAACTCCAGGCCAATGTTGACAAAGATATACTTTTCCCTGTGTTGGGATATTATGGCACGGGGCGTCTATGGTTGCAAAAAAACGAAAGAACAGAGAAACTTGCTCCACCAGCCTCACGCCTCAAAGGATATGTAGATTCACTCGATTCACGATCCAATGAAAAAATGCTGCTTGCATGGTTGTACCAACGCCAACTTTCATTGGCAAACAACAAGAAGAAACCAAATGCCCAATTAGATGTTGTAAAACAGGCTGTCGCAGAATGTTTAGGTGTAGGCTATTCCTTGGAATATGACTTTGATGAGAAAGCGCTGATGATTCAAACACCAACCGGACAGTGGCTACCATATAGTTACCTTTCGGACGGGGTACATAATATGCTTGGCATGGTGGCTGATATTGCCTATCGCGCTGCTACGCTCAATCCTCAATTGGAGCAAGATGCTGTAAAAAATACCCCGGGAGTTATCTTGATTGACGAAATTGACTTGCACTTACATCCTAAATGGCAGCGTAATGTCGTTGATGATCTTCGACGCACTTTTCCACAAATTCAGTTTTTTGCATCCACCCACTCCCCATTTATTATTCAATCGCTACGTCCAGGGGAATTAATTGTCTTGGATGAAAAACTTGCAGGCGAGTATGTCAATAAACCTATAGAAGATATTACCGAAAATTTGATGGGAGTTGCTTTGCCACAACGCAGCGAACGTTACCAGCGCATGTATGAAGCCGCCAAGACCTATTATGAAATTTTACAAAATGCGCGAGGGGCCTTACCAAAAGAGCTTGATGCTGCAAAACGCAAACTCGACGAACTGACTGCGCCTTTTAGCGACAATGTTGCCTACCATGCGTTCCTTGAAATGGAACGCATGGCTGCGGGATTTGGAGACAGCAAACATGAGACCCGTTGATCGTGGCGCGCATCCCCAAAAACAAGATGGTTCTCTTGTTGAATTTCTTAAATATCAAGATGCCAAGCCACATCTTATCAAACAACTTGGAGAATATTGTTCATATTGTGAAATGCAACTTTCTTCTGCTTTGGCAGTTGAACACATGCTCCCACAACTGCATAACCCTAAGTT
>JBARBA010000740.1:0-8775 GCA_049792555.1 Anaerolineales bacterium | reverse complement strand
TGCCCATCCGCCCCTACAGGTTTGTGCCAAATTCCTTGATGACCGTATTCAAATCCTTATCTCCGCGCCCCGAAAGATTGACCAGGATGATCTGATCTTTCCTCATCGTCGGCGCGCGTTTGATGGTCTCGGCCAGGGCGTGCGACGATTCGAGGGCCGGGATAATGCCCTCCGTGTGGCACAACAGCGAAAAGGCGTCCAGCGCCTCGCGATCGGTGGCGGATGTGTAAAAAGCCCGCTCCATGTCGCGCAACATGGCGTGCTCCGGGCCGATGGCGGCGTAGTCCAGGCCCGCCGAGACGGAGTGCGTATCCGCAATCTGGCCGTCCTCGGTCTGCAACACAAAGGTGCGCGTGCCGTGGATGACGCCAACGCGTCCCTTCGACGGGTCGCCGAAGCGCGCGGCATGATGGCCGCTGGCAATGCCCGAACCGCCCGCCTCGACGCCGATCAACTCTACAGCCGCGTCATCGATAAAAGCGTGGAACAGGCCAATCGAATTCGAGCCGCCGCCCACGCAGGCGATGCACGTATCCGGCAGGCGGCCCACCTCGGCCAGCATTTGCGCCCGCGCCTCGCGCCCGATCACCGACTGGAACTCGCGCACCATCGTCGGGTAGGGGTGCGGCCCCAGCGCCGAACCGAGTAAGTAATGCGTATCGCGCACATTCGTCACCCAATCGCGGATGGCCTCGTTGATGGCGTCCTTGAGCGTCTTGGTGCCCGTGTCCACCGGGTGCACTTCCGCGCCCAGCAGCTTCATGCGGAAAACGTTCGGCTCCTGGCGCGCCATGTCCACCGAGCCCATGTAGACCACGCATTCCAGGCCCAGCAGCGCCGCGACAGTGGCCGTCGCCACGCCGTGCTGCCCTGCGCCGGTCTCGGCCACCACGCGGTGCTTGCCCATGCGCTTGACCAGCAGCGCCTGTCCCAGCGCGTTGTTGATCTTGTGCGCGCCGGTATGCGCCAGGTCTTCGCGCTTGAGATAAATCTGCGCCCCGCCCAGCTTCTCCGACAGCCGCCGCGCATACGTCAACGGCGTGGGCCGCCCCACGTACGTAGCCATCAGGCCGTCGAACTCCTTGTGGAACGCCGGGTCGTTCTGGGCATCCACGAACGCCGCTTCCAGCTCGATCAACGCCGGCATCAACGTCTCCGGCACAAATTGCCCGCCGTACGGGCCAAACTTGGGGGGTAGAAGTGTAGTCATAATTGCTCCTTTAGAGCGACCGTAGACGGTGGACGGTAGACCGTGAACAAACACGGTCCACTGTCTACGGTCTACCGTCGATTTTTCGTATTTCATCCACGAACGCCTTCATCTTCTCCGCATCCTTCTTCCCGGGGCTTGCTTCCACGCCGGAGGCCGTATCTACGCCCCAGGGACGCACCTGCCGCACTGCCGCGCCGACGTTTTCCGCCGTCAAGCCCCCCGCCAGCAACAGCGGATACCGCCTCGCCAGTTCCGCCGCCGCCGACCAGTCCGCCGTCACCCCCGTGCCGCCGTATGCCCCCTTGACAGCCGCATCCACCAACAAGACCGGGGCTTGCCCACCACGAAATTGTGCATAGCTCTTAAAATCCGTTCTTATCCGTGAATCCGTTATAGAGTCCGTTGACAACCGAACTGCCTTAAACGCCATCCCTTCGAACTCCGCCAGCATCTTCACCGACTCATCCCCATGCAATTGCGCCAGGTGCAGGCCGCATCCCGTCAAAATGGCCTTCACCTGCGCCACGGGCATATTCACGAATACGCCCACCAACTGCACCTGCGGGTACTCTTGCCGCAGCACTGACGTAATCTGCGCGCAAGCCTCCGGCAAAATCGAACGTGGCGAGGGCGGGTAGAAGTTAAAGCCCAAATAATCCGCGCCGGCCTCAATCGCCGTGCGTGCGTCTTCCAGGGAGGTGATACCGCAGATTTTGATTTTCATAGGCTTTGAATTATCAATCATTGGTGGTTGAGTAGACGGCGGCGTTCTTCCGCCGTCGTACCGAAACCACCTTGTTTGATGTACTTTCCACGATCCGCCATGAATTCATGGTAAATCCGGTAGTGCGACGTGTCTTCATACTGTACTTGTGCCAGCGGAGCCTGGTCGAAGCTGTAAATAACCGCTCCGGGGCAGGCCAGCAAGATCGGCGAGTGTGTGGCGACAATGAACTGCGCGTGCCCGGCTGCGCTCATGGCGGCAAACAGGTCGAGCAATTCCAGTTGACTTTTGGGCGAAAGCGCCGTCTCCGGTTCGTCCAGGAAGAAGAGACCCTTTATTTGGTAGCAAGCTTTGAAGTACGACATCAAGCTCTGACCGTGTGACTGCGTTATCAGCGATTTGCCGCCGAAGTATTTGAGCTGCCCCGGGTCCGATTTGGCCCACTCATCCAGCACCTGGGTAAAGTACTGGAAAATGTCCGAGCCGAAGAACGAACCCGGCACCCGGCCATCCGTCCATTCCAGCGTCAGGTAGCGGTGTAGGGCTTCCTCGTAGGGGTTGTGCTGGTAGCGCACCTTTTCGGTGTCCCGCCAGATATGGATGCCGCTTTTCTGGCAGATGGCTTTAATCAGCGTGGATTTGCCCGCGCCGTTTTCCCCGACAAACAGCGTGATTGGCGTGGTAAACAGGATGCTCTCGGCCTGCTGGAAGATCGGCAAACTGAACGGATACTTTTCGTGGGTTGGGTAGCTTTCTGGGTGGAGCGTTACGCTTTTAAGGTGCATGGCTTCCCACCATTTCCCGCACTTTTTCACCGATGTCCGGCGCAGTAATCAACGCCTCGCCGACCAGGATGGCGTCCACGCCGACTTTTTCCAGGCGGGCCACGTCGGCGGCGGTGAAGATGCCGCTTTCAGACACCACCGTAATCCCCGTCGGGATCAGCGGGCGCAAGCGTTCGGTGGTTTCGAGCGAAAGCGTGAACGTGCCCAGGTCGCGGTTGTTGACGCCGACCAGCTTGATGTTCGGGATTTTCAGGGCGCGTTCCAGTTCACCTTCGTTGTGGACTTCGACCAGCGCCGTCAGGCCCAATGCCTGGGCGGTGGCATGCAAGTTTGCGAAGAGCTTGTCGTCGGTCAGGGCGGCGGCGATCAATAGGATGGCGTCCGCGCCGTTGGCGCGCGCTTCGTAGAGTTGCGCTTCGGCGATGGTGAAATCTTTGCGCAGCAAAGGGACGCGGGCAGGATGCGTAAAGCGTAATGCGTAAAGAGTCTCCAGTTTGCCGAGGAAAAACTTCTCGTCGGTCAGCACGCTGATGGCGGACGCGCCGTTGTCCATGTAGATATCCGCCACTTGGAACAGGTCCAGGTGTGGGGCCAGCATCCCTTTCGACGGGCTGGCCCGTTTCAGTTCGGCGATCAAGCGCACGGGGCGTTGGGTCGCGCGGCGGCTGACTGCGGCGAGAAAATCTCTGGGCGCAGGGCTTTGCTCCGCAGCGCGGCGCAAAGCCACAGCGTCGAGCGCCGCCACTTCCGTCTTTTTATGTTCGATGATGGTATCGAGAATATTTGTCATGGTTTATCCGTAGGGGCACGGCGGAGGGCGCAGTACAACACACTTGCCGGAATGATCCGCCGTGCCCTTACGCCACAGGAGCAGCACAAGATTTCGAAAACGCCACCAGCGCATCCAACTTCTTGAGCGCCGCGCCCGAATCGAGCGACTGTGTGGCCTCGGCAAAACCGGCCTTGAAGTCGCCGCTCTCGGCGGCCAGGGCGGCGGCGGCGTTGAGCAGCACCGCGTCGCGGCGCGCGCCGCGCAGCTTGCCAGAGAGCAAATCTCGCATCATGATAGCGGATTCGTCCGGCGTGCCGCCGCGCAGGTCTTCAATCGTGGCGCGGGCGATGCCGAGATAGGCCGGGTCGAGTTCGTAGGTCGTGACCTTGCCGTCTTTAAGGTGGCTGACGCGGTTCGGGCCGCAGGGCGTCAACTCGTCGGTGCCGCCGTGACCGTGGATGACCATCGCGGCGCGCGAGCCAAGTTCGCCCAGCACGTTGGCCAGCGGCTCGGTCAGGTCGGGGCTGAAGACGCCGGTTAGCTGGATGTCGGCGTTCGCCGGATTGGAGAGCGGGCCGAGAATGTTGAAGATCGTGCGCTGCCCAATCTCCTTGCGCGGGCCGCCGACATACTTCATGGCCGGATGGAACTTGGCGGCAAACATGAAGCCGATGCCGACTTCGTCGATGGCCTTGCCGACTTGTTCGGGGGTCAGGTCGAGGCTGACGCCCAGCGCGGCCAGCACATCGGCAGCGCCGCAGTGCGACGATGCGGCGCGGTTGCCGTGTTTGGCGACGCGGCGTCCGGCCCCGGCGATGACGAAGGCCGCAGCGGTGGAGATATTGAAGGTGTGCGCCCCGTCGCCGCCCGTTCCGACGATGTCGTAGACCGGCTGGGAGCGGTCGGTCACATTGACTTTGACCGCGACGGAACGCATGGCGCGCACCGAGCCGGTGATCTCTTCCACGGTTTCGCCCTTCATACGCATGGCGATCAGGTACGCGCCGATCTGGGCCTGTGTGGCTTGGCCGGTCATAATGACGGTCATGGCCTGTTTGGCTTCCTCGGCGCTCAGGTTTTGGCGGGTGACGGCTTTGGCGATGAACGGCTTGAGCATATCTTCTCCTTTGACAACCGGCGCTGGCGGGTTCAGGTCCAGGAAGTTCTTCAGGATGACCTTGCCGTGTTCGGTCAGGATCGACTCAGGGTGGAACTGCACGCCGAAGGTCTGGTACTGGCGGTGTTTGAGCGCCATCACTTCGCCGTCGACGCTGGTGGCGGTGACTTCGAGTTCGGCAGGCACCGGTTCGTAGACCACCAACGAGTGGTAGCGCATGGCCTCGAAGGGCGAAGGCACGCCCTTGAAGATATCCTTGCCGTTGTGGCTGACCTGCGAGGTCTTGCCGTGCATCAGGCGCGGCGCGCGGTCCACTTTGCCGCCGTAGATCGAGCCGATGCACTGGTGCCCCAGGCAGACGCCCAGCACCGGGATTTTTCCGGTAAAGTGGCGGATGGCGTCGTTGGAGATACCTGAGTCATGCACCGGGTCGCCGGGGCCGGGCGAGACGACGATGTGACTGGGTTTGAGCGCGATCAGTTCGTCCAGCGTGACTTTGTCGTTGCGGAAGACCTGGATGTCCGCGCCGAGTTCGCCCAAAAACTGGACGAGGTTATAGGTAAAGGAGTCGTAGTTATCAATCAAGGCAAGCATGGTACACCTCTAATTTCCTTCGTATTGGCCGAACAAGTCCACTTCGTCGGCAAACAGGCCGAGCGCGTACTCCAGGCCGGTGGCGTTGCGGACGATTTCCATTGTCTCTTTGGCTTCGGCCTGCATCCGGCGGATGCCGTCGGCGAGCACATCCCGCGCGACGGTCGGGTGGGCCACGTAGTAGGCCCGTTTCTCGCGGATCGGCTCAAGGAAAGCGTTGATGGTCTTCGTCAGCTTGGTCTTCACTTCCACGTCACCGACTTTCCCGGCGACGTAACGCTTTTTCAAGTCTGCCACTTCTTCCTTATCGGGGTTGAAGATGTCGTGATACTCGAAGACCGGGTTGCCTTCCACCGTGCCGGGGTCGCTGGCGTGCAGGCGCTTCGGGTCGGTGTACATGCCCTTGATTTTCTCTGCGACCGTGGTGGCATCGTCCGACAGGAAGATGGCGTTGCCCAACGATTTGCTCATCTTGTTCTTGCCATCGGTGCCGATCAGGGTCGGCACGCCGCCGATCAGCGCTTCGGGTTCGGGGAAGACGTCGCCGTATAGGCCGTTGAAGCGTCGCGCCATTTCGCGCGCCAATTCCACATGCGACTGGTTGTCCTTGCCGACCGGCACGACCTGCGCGCGCGGCAGCAGGATGTCGACCGCTTGCAGGACGGGGTATCCCAGCAGGCCGAAAGGCATGGTGTCCAGCTTGGCGTCGCGCGCCATGTCTTTGAGCGACGGCAGCCGTTCAAGGCGCGGCACGCTGACCAGCATCTCGAACAGCAGGTTGAGTTCATAGGTTTCGGGGATGGCGGATTGCACAAAAATGGTGCTGACCTGCGGCTCGACGCCCACCGCCAGGTAATCGAGCACGATTTCGCGGATGTAAAGGGGAATTTCTTTGATGTATTCGCGTTCGGGCCGCGTGGTCAGGGTGTGCAGGTCGGCGATGATGAAGAACGATTCATATTGGTACTGGAGTTCGACGCGGTGGGCGAGGCTGCCGACGTAATGCCCCAGGTGCAGACGACCCGTGGGCCGGTCTCCCGTTAGTAAACGTGGTTTGCCGTTTGAAGTCATGTTGATCTCCTTCGTCGTTGTCCACGAAGTTCACGAAGAGCACGAAGTTTTTTAAAGCTTAAGGTTTTCTTCGTGTTTTTCGTGTCCTTCGTGGATTAAGAATTCGATTCCGCGGCGTCGATGGCTTTCATCATCGCTTTGGCTTTGTTGACCGTTTCCTGGTATTCGGCAGCGGGATCGGAGTCTGCCACGATGCCGGCCCCGGCCTGCACGCTGACGGTTTTGCCGTGCGCGATCAACGTGCGGATGGCAATGCAGGTGTCCATTGCGCCGTCGAAGCCGAAGTAACCGACCATGCCCGCGTACGGGCCGCGCGAGTCGGGTTCAAGCTCGGCGATGATCTCCATGGCGCGCACTTTGGGCGCGCCGCTGACCGTCCCGGCGGGGAAACCGGCGCGCACCAGGTCGAAGGCGTTCAGTTCGGGGCGCAGCTTGCCTTCGACGTGCGAGACGATGTGCATGACGTGTGAGTAACGTTCGATGATAAAGAACTCCGGCACTTTGACCGTGCCGTACTGGCAGACGCGACCAATGTCGTTGCGGCCCAGGTCGACCAGCATGACGTGCTCGGCGCGTTCCTTGGGGTCGGCCAGCAACTCGGCGGCCAGCGCCTCGTCAGCTTTGGGGTCGGCCCCTCGCGGGCGCGTCCCGGCAATCGGGCGGATGCTGGCCTTGCCATCTTCGAGCCGCACCAGCATCTCAGGCGAAGCGCCCACTAAATATAGCGGCGCGCCGTCCACGTCGCCGAAGTCGAAGAAGAACATATAGGGCGATGGGTTCAGGCGACGCGCGGCGCGGTAAATGTCAAAGGCCTCGGCGGACGTCTTGCGGCTGAAACGCTGCGAGAGCACCACCTGGAAGATGTCCCCGGCGCGGATGTATTCCTTGGCGGCCAGCACCATTTTCTCGAAATCGTCCTTGCTCATGTTCGAGCGCGTCTCGGACGGGCGGCCCGTCTTGGCGGCGGACACCGGCAGGGGCGCGCGCAGCGCGGCTTCGATCTCGTCCAGCTTGCGCTGGGCGGTGGCTTCGTCGCCGTCCAGGACGTTGGCGATCACGAACAGGCTGCGCCGGGCGTGGTCGAAAGCAATCACCGTGTCATTGAGCAGGTGGATGGCGTCCGGGAAGTGGGAGGGGGCCATCAGCGGAGCCAGCTTCGGCTCGAAGTGGCGCACCGCTTCGTAACCCAGGTAGCCGACCATGCCGCCCACAAAGCGCGGCAGCCCCGCGACGGGTTCGGCGTGGAAGCGCTGCATCTCGGTCTCCAGGAAGCGCGTCGGGTCGCTGCCGGGGTCGAGCACCACCGTGCGGATCTCGTCGCCGCTGGTGATGGTCACCTGGTTGGCGCGGGTCACGTATTTGGCGCGCGGCGAGACGCCAATGAACGAGTAGCGCGCAATATGCTCGCCCCCCTCGATGGATTCGAGCAAAAACGACGGCCCATTGCCGCGCAGCTTGAGATACAGGCTGGTGGGCGTTTCCAGGTCCGCGTGCAGTTCGCGGTAGATGGTCTTGATGACAGTTTTTTCAGCAAGCATATGCACCTCGTATCATCCTGTCATTGTGACACCCCCGGAGGTTGAGTAGGCGGTGCTTTCCCGCCGTACACTGCACCGCACTCCCGGAAGGACACCGGGACAGGTGTGCGTTTGGTGCAGTGCAGGTGTCGAAACCGGGACTCATCACAATGACATACTGAAACAAAAGAATCCCCTGCGTCCGTTGGGACGAGAGGGGACTCCCGTGGTGCCACCCAGGTTAAGCGGCTGTTTAACAAAAATCCCTGTGGTGATACAGGGATGGAAGCCAGCTTCACTTTGTCGGGTACGGCCTCTTGTGAAGGTTTATACCCTTTGCCATGATAACGGTGGCATTTCCCGGCTTGGGCTACTTATTAGTGTGTTCGCCCTTGCAACTCGGAGGCCCATTCGGTTCCCGCGCGTGGATCAGGCTCGCACCGCATTGCACCTGATTCTCTGACCATCGCCTCGAAACGTACTCTTCCTCGTCAAAGTCATTGAATTGTTAAGTTGACTATTTATATCAAATCTCAGGGGCAGAGTCAAGAAGCAAAATATGACGCAGCAATTTCTAAATCTGAAATTAAGGATGCTCTTTGGGACTTCGCGTGGAGGCGCCGTATATGGTGGTGCTTCGATTGTTTTGTCACTCAAACCTTAACGCGAATGTTGCGAATGGGGCGAATTTAACGAATAAAATGTATTCGCGGAATTCGCGTTAAAACCGGTTTGGTTAGCAAAATGAACCGTTTTTTTTTGCAATAGTGCATCCCCATATATAGGGGAAAACACGCAAACTACCAAAGAGCCAATTTTTCTTGATACCTATACTGCGGGGGTTGCGTTGTCCACCCGGCTGTCCGTGGTGAGGGGGCTTCAGAAAACATGAATTCATGGGCGGTTGACGCGGGGTGCGCCGCGCTATATAATAAAATTGTGATAAGAACGTTCAAGGACGACCAGACTCAAAAGATTTATC
>JBARBA010000739.1:0-20397 GCA_049792555.1 Anaerolineales bacterium | reverse complement strand
GCACCGCACTGCGTTCGGTGCAGTGCAGGTGAGTCACAAAGGCCCAAAGTTTTGAAGGAGAAAACCAGGAATTCTTGGTGACTTGGTGGCTTGGTGGTTAATTTTCTTGCTAATGAGATGAAAGCGCACAGCGGAAACCGTTGCTGCCGAGCGCGCTTTCGGGGGGCAGGTTGCGGCGAATGGCAGCGCGGACGCTGGCGTCGTCGTTATACCACGAGCCGCCGCGCAGAACTCGTTCCATGCCCGAAGACGGGCCGGTCGGGTTGGAGGCTGGCGAACGTTGATAATAGATGCTGTCGTACCAATCCGCCACCCATTCCCACACATTCCCGGCCATATCCAGCGCGCCATACGGGCTGGCTCCGTTGGGATACTTGCCCACGGCGGTTGTTCCGTTGATGTGGGAATAGTAATAATTGAGCACAGTCACGCTGTGGTCCGAAGGCTGGTTGCCCCAGGGATAAATCCTGCCGTCTGCGCCGCGCGCGGCCTTTTCCCATTCGGCTTCGCTCGGCAAGCGCCGCCCGGCCCAGACGCAGTAATTTTGGGCGTCTTTCCAGGCTATATACCCTACCGGGTGGTCGGCGTATAGACTGTTGAGATAGTTTAGGATGTTGTGGGGCAGGTCGCACCCGCCGGCCTGCACACAGCGCGTATACATGGCGTTGGTCACTTCGGTTTTGTCGATCCAGAAAGCATCCAGGTAGACCGTATGGGCGGGCTTCTCGTCAGCCTTGTCGTTATTGCTGCCCATCGTGAACGTCCCGGCGGGGACGAAAACCAGTTCCATGCCATCTTTACTCACAGGTGGGGTTGGGGTGGGGCCGGGCGCGGGCGGCTCGATCGGCGCGGACGTGAGCGTGGGCGCAGCCGTTGGGACGGATTCGGTTGGGGCATCGGATGGCGCGGGCGTTGGGACGGATTCGGCCGGGGTATCGGATGGCGCGGAAGTGACCGTTATCGGCGCTGTGGCAGGCTGGTTGAGCAACCAGCCGAGACCGCCGCTGGCCGCTCCCACCACCAGGCAAACGACCATGATACCCAGCGTAACCCAAACCCAGGCCGACGATTTGGGCTTTTCTTCCACCTTTGGGGCGGGAGCGGGCGGAACCGTTTGGGGTGGCGGCGTCTTCATCGACGGATGTTTCACGGGTGGGTGCGCAGTTGCCGCCGTTGCTTGTTTGGGTTTCAGCAATGCGGCGTTCAAGTCGGCCATACTTGCGTAACGGTCTTCCGGTTTGGCAGACAGGGCGCGGCGTAAGATTGCGTCGATCCCGGCAGGGACGCCTGACGGCCAGGCTTTGGGCAACTGCGGGCCTTGAAGCACATGTTGGGTCATCACCGCCGGGGGCGTATCACCGGCAAAAAGTGTCTGTCCGGTGAGCGCCTCGCAAAGGACGCATGCCAGCGCATACTGGTCGGTGGCCGGGACGGCGGGTTTGCCGTGCCAGATTTCGGGAGCAATGTAGGCAGGGGTGCCCAGCACCGCGCCGGTGTGACTGGTCAGCCCGGTGCGCATCATGGCGCGCGTCAGGCCAAAGTCGGTCAGGATGAAGCTGCCGTCCTGCGCGCGGATGATGTTGCTGGGTTTGACATCGCGGTGCAAAAAGCCCTGTCCGTGAGCGTAATCGAGCGCCGCGCCGATCTGCTGCGCCAGGCGCAGCGTTTCAGGCCACGAGAGTGGCCCAGCCTTCAGGACTTTGTCGAGCGACTGGCCGGGGAAGTAGCGCATGGCGATGAAGTAGCGCCCACCGGTTTCACCCATATCGAGCGCGGTGGCAATATTGGGGTGGAACAGCCCGGCGGCGGCCTGCGCCTCTTGGGTGAAACGCTCGAAAGCGTTGGTGTCCGCCACCAGGGCCGGTTTGAGCACTTTGAGCGATACTTCGCGCCCCATGGCGGTATCGCGGGCGTGGTAGACATCGGCTGTTGCGCCTTCGCCGAGTTTTTCGAATAGTTCGTATTTGCCGAGTGTGGTCATGGATTATCCTTTTTCTAAAAATCCTAAAGGTCTCTCTGGCCTGACAAGTGAGTTTTCATGTCAAAAATTTTGGCTGGAGAGTGTGGCTGTTATGTCAAGAAGACCTTTAGGGTTTGCTTTTCAGGCGGGTTTGTACCGGACGATTTCTCAGGAAGCGGTTTCCCTGGCGGGGTAGGGCGCGGGCACTCCAGACATCCGAAGTCTCAAAGACTTCGGATGTCTTTTTGGGGACGCCTTCGCCGAGCTTTTCGAGCAGTTCGTATTTGCCGAGTGTGGTCATTCGTTATCTCCCTTGCGCCAGAGCGCGTTTTTTCTGTTCGGTGCGGATTTGCCAGACGGTAAAAAAGCCGCCGATAGCGCCGATCAGTGTAGCTGCGATGGTACTCACAATAAACACAACTGAATAAATATCTGGCGCACGAGACCCGCCTCCCCACACACCAAACATGAGACCAAGTACACTTGCACTTCCTATAATGCCGCCCAATGCCCAGCCACCTGTGACCCACAAGGCAGAAGCCATAGAACTTAGGCTATTCTCTTTTAACAAAAGTACCCATGTTATAAGACCGCCTAGACCTGTGCCTATCCCTAGACCTATTACCGAACTCGTATCTGCTAACAGCGGATACAAAGACCCAAGGTTTGCGGTTGATAGAAACCCCCAAGAAGTAAATGTAATAGCTAAAAAGATAACACCAGACAAAGCCCAACTCGTAGCCATCCAAGCTATTGATTTGCGAGTTGAAAAAGCTTTTGCTTTTAACAATATAAAACCGGTCGTTGTTCCACTTATTCCACAACCCACGATCAAAGCGACTGAATAAATTACGGTTGATACAACCATGTTTTTTTATCCTCTCTACAAGATACAAATCACTTAATAACAGCAAAGCAAAAGAATAAAACGAAAGAGAGTGTTACTCCCCCGACTGCCCAGCCAAAAGCAATCCAGGCTACTGTGTGCCAAGGTAGTAAAACTGGTGATGGTGTTTTGGGAGTGGGTTGCGTATTGCTCTGGGCTGGTCCCGATCGGGGAAGTCCAACAACAGGTTTTACTTGTGTTGATGATGGATGTAACCTGGCTGGCGGTGTTTCAGCAGGCGGTTCCGGGCGGGTTTCCACCACCAGCTTCGGCGCAAGCAATGCCACACACGCCGCGCTAAACGCCCCCACATCCGGGTAACGCTCCTCCGGTTTGGCGGCCAGGGCGCGGCGCAGCACGTTGGCAATCTCGGCAGGGACGCCTTCCGGCCAGGCGGCGGGGAAATGCGGGCCATCGAGCACGTGTTTGGTCATGATTTCGGGCGGGGTGTCGCCGGTGAAGAGCGTTTGGCCGGTCAGCATTTCGCACAGGACGCAGGCCAGCGCGTATTGGTCCGCCGCCGGGCTGGCGGTCTTGCCGCGCCAGACTTCGGGAGCCATGTAGGCCGGGGTGCCCAACATGCCGCCCGATGCGCTGGATGAACTGCCTCCGGCTTCGGCCAGGGCTTTGGCAAAGCCGAAATCGCTCAGGCGCACGGCGGCTTTTATCCCTTCGCCTGGCAGGCGCTCAAACAGAATGTTGCCGGGTTTCAGGTCGCGGTGGATCAACTTCTCGGGCTGCTGGTGGGCATAGGTCAGGGCTTCGGCCACCTGGCGGGTGATCTCAACAGCCTGGGCAAAGGGCAAGGCTCCCTGGCGCGCCAGCAGGTCTTTGAGCGAGCCGCCGGGCAGGTATTTCATGGACAGGTAGTAATGGCCGTCCGCTTCGCCCAATTCGTAGACCGGGACGATGTGGGGATGTTCCAGCCGGGCGGCGAAGCGTCCCTCGCGCCGGAAGCGCTCGATGAATTCCGGCGAAGTGGCCAGGGCCGGGTGCAGCACTTTGACGGCGCGCTCCACGTCCAGGCTGGTGTCGCGCGCGCGCCAGACCGTGCCGAAGCCGCCGCGTCCGAGTTCTTCGATCAGTTCGTATTTGCCGAGGGTTTTGAGGGGCATAGGGTTGGTTCCTGTTGGTGCGATTCGTTTCTTGCGCAAAAAGCAAGAGCTTTACTACAAAGGTCACGAAGAGCACGAAGGAAGAAGCTCTTAAGGTCTTCCTTTGTGATACTTCGTGATCTTCGTGGTTAAAGGTTTTTTTCTCAACTACGACATTCCTTCGAACTTGTGCCCGCAGTGTTCGCAGTGCCGCGCTTCGACGGCCACGAAACGCCCGCAGTTGGGGCAGGTCTTGCTCTCGCCGCTGACCGGGCCGTTGCTCGTGAGCTGGCGTCCGCCGCTCGATGCGCCGACGATGATCGGGGGGATGTTTTGTCCGCGCGCAAAGGATTGGGCCACGTCGGCCATGCGGTCGAGGGCGTGCTTGGTCATCTCTTTTTCGCGTTCCGAGACCTTGTCCCAGGTGGTGTTGGCGCGTTGCAGTTCGTCTTTTTGGGCGTCCATCAAACGCTGGTACAGGGCGCGTTCCTGCTCGGTCAGCGTATTTTGGCCCAGCGCCCGAAATTTCTCCTGGATGGCCTGGGCAAGGTCGGGCGATTCGGCTGCGAGCACCGCCATAATTTGATCGTCAGACATGTCTTTGAAAACTTCGGTCCGCTTTAGACTTGCCAGATATTTGGCCTGCTCCGGGCCGGCCATGGCGATGACCGCCTCGGCGCTGGCGCGCGAAAGCGCCTCGATCTTCTTTAGCTCGTGTTCGCGCTCGGCCTGACGCTGTTGCTCGGCCATCTCAAAGCGCTTCATCTCTTCTTCCAGGGCGGCCTTCTTGCGCGCCAACTCGTCCTCGCGCTGAATGCGCAGGCGTTCTTCCTCGTCCAGGCGTCTGATGCGCTTCATCTCGGCCAGCAGCTTCATGCCCAATTCTGCCGAGGCAGCGTCGTCGGCCAGTTCCTGGCGCGCCCGCAGGCTGTTCATCTCAATCTCGGATTTGGCTCTTTCATCCTTAATGCGATCCTGTTCGCGTTGCAGCCACAATTCTTGTTCGAGGATCTGCTTCTTCTGCCCAAACTCAAAATCGGCGCGTTTGCGGGCCAGGGCAATTTCGTTGTCCAGCGCCAGTTGTTCCAGCTCGCCGCTCCCGCTCAACCCGGCTTTTTTGAGCTGATATTCTTGCTCGATCTGCAATTTGGCCAGCAACAACTTGCGGGCCAGTTCGCGGTCTTCGCCTTCTTCTTTCCAGGCTTGCAGCATTTCGGCGCGTTCCTTCTCGCGCAGCAGCTTTTGGCGATCCATGTCGTCCAGGAAGGCCTCGAACTCGGCCTGCGAACGCACCTCGTCCATCTTGCCGCTCGAAACCGCTTTGCGCATGCGCTCGTAGAGCGCGATGCGCTTTTCTTCGTCCTCGACCTTGAGAGTCTCCTCGGCCAGTTCCAACGTGCTGCGCTCGCGCAGCAGCCCCAGGGCATGGTCGCGCCCCTCGATTTCGGCTTCGGCTTCGGAAATTTGCAGCGCATATTTGCTGCGGATGCCCTTGATGTGCTCCAGGTGCTCCAGGTTTAATTGCGTCGCGCGCACGTTGATGAACTTCAAGCCACTCTGGCGGAAGGTGCTTTTCAGGGCTTCCTCCAGCGCCAGTTCCAGCTTGGGTTTCAGGCTCAAGTCCTCGGCCAGTTCATCCACGCTGTGCTGCGCCACCCAGGCTTCGAGCACCTGTGTCACTTCGGGGTAGAGATAGCCGCTTAAATCCAGCCTGGTGAAGCGCTCCCTGCCGCCCATCATGTTGGCGAGGAAGCGGCCCGGTTCTTCCACCTGCACTTGCAGACGCACCAGCGCGCCAATGCGGATGGGATCGTTGGTGAAGACGCCCCCTGCGGAAAATTCCAGGTCGGTGGGGGCCACATCCACCAGCAGGACGGAGACATGCGACCCGACCCCGGTGTTGATCCAGTCCAACAGGCGTTTGTCCAGGCTGTCGAGGGTGTACGCGCCCGGGGCGAGCGTGCCGCGGTTCGCGCCGTTGTCCACCAGCACGGCGTTCGTGCCGATATCGACGATGATGCCGCGCCTGAACAGGCCCTGCAAATCCGCCGCGTCCACGCGCACGGCAAAATCGTCGCCCTGGCGCGCCCAGCGGTTGTTGCGGATTTCGGGCGCGGTGTTGACGTCCAGGGGCTTGCCGCATTCCTTGCAGAAGCGCGCGTTGCCGCTGTTGGTTGTGCCGCACACCCCGCATTTGATTTCGCCCAGGCGCGCGCCGCACTGCGCGCAGAAACCGGCCTGCAACGAGTTTTCGTATCCACAGCTTGAGCATGTTTTTGAAAAAAGAGCCATGATTTACCTCTACTTTTTGGTGGGTTCCACGTCGGGCGCTTGCATGGCCCGTCCGCGCTGGAAGAAAAGATTGCCAAACCGGGAAATTTCGGCGTTCAGCTTGGCCGCATCCTCGGGCTTCAACTGCGCCAAAAGGGACTCTTGTTGAAGACGGCCGGCCCATTCGCTCAAGGCGTTGATGTGTAAGATTAAATCTTCGTCTTTATCGAGCATTTGTTTCCAGGCATGGTTGCTGATATTCAAGTCTGTGACGTAAGGCGCTTTGGCGTAGTCGTCCCGCTGCAGCTTGTCCAACCAATCGCCCAGGTTGCGCTCCAGGGTTTGCTTGATGGTCAAGGCAAAATCCTGGTTCCCGCGCTGGTATTCGCTGCTGCGGATTTCGGAGACGATCTGCTGGATGTGGCGCAGTTCGCGGACGCACTGCTCACGCACCACCTGGTCGGCCCAGGGACGGTCGTTGCCGGTCAGGTTATCCAGGTATTGGTGGCCGCGTTTGGCCCAATTCTCTTCTTCGAATTCCTCGCGCAGTGTAAGCAACTCAAAACTTTTTTCGATCAAAATGGGGATGGCCGCGCCCCAGGTGGCAATCAAAATGTCGATTTTGTTCAGCCAGTTGGGCAAAATGGGGGTGATGGCGGTGATCAAGATCGCCAGCAGCAGCGTGAATATAATTCCCCAGATGGGTTCTTCCCAAATAGGCCGCGTGCGCGCGGGAACTTTGGGAATGGTAAGGGTAAACCCTTTTTCCTGTTGCTTGCGCCGGAGAAGCTCTTCGAACTTTGAACGGATGCGCTGCGCCTGCCCGCCGGCGCTTGCCAGCCAGGAGCGCAGGGCGGCGGCCACGCCGCCTTTTGGCGCAGCCGCGCTTTCGGGGACGCTGGCGCGCGCCACGTCTTTCATCTCCGGCGCCACCTGCTGCATGAACTCGTCCAACTGGCTCTGGGTTTCGATTTCGGCCAGCTTGCGCTGCAAGTCCACATCCTGCAGCCGTTCGCGCAAAGCCTGGGCTTTTTCGGCCACGATGGCCCGGTTTTCGGAGCGCGAAATCGTCAGGAGCCGAATTCCTTTGAGCGCAAGTCCCTGGCCGCTTAACTGCGTCTCCAGGCTGGCGGTAATCTGGGGCAAAAGCCGCGCATCCAGCCGCCCGGAGACCAGGTCGCCGGCGGTGTATTGGGCCGTGAGCGCGCCCAGGGCTTCATGCGTCAGTTGCGCGCTTTGCGCGTCGAGTTCCAGGGTCGCATCCGGCAACCCGCCGCGCGGGACGACGATTTCATGGAAAAAGCGCGCCGGGTCGCTGATCTCGACGGTGCAGACCAGCAGCGCGTCCAGCAGTTCGCCGTCGCCGCTCAACAGGTATTCCAACCGCAGGCAGGCGGGCGGCGGTTGGGCGGGGATGTAGCCGCACTGCAAGCCGACGCCTTTGCCCCGGAGTCTTTCCAAAATCGAGAGCAGTTGGCGCTCCCCCGGTTGGAAGGTGCGCGTTTTGCCGTCGGGGTAAATGGCAATTCCCAGGCGGCCGGGCGGCACCTGGATGCTTTTTCCAATGCGCCCCGGCAGGTCTTTCAGGGAAAATATCTGCGCCAGGGGGGCTTGTTGGTTGGTTTCGGTCATGTTTGGCTCCTTTTGATGCTCATCACGAATAAGGGCTGAACCGGATTTGGGTGAATGGCAAACGTGTTGCGTATTGCGTGTTGCGTAAGACTGTTTTCTGGTGAGATGGCGAGTGCAAGATCAGGGTTGATGCGAGCAGGCGCAACGGAAACCGCGGCTGCCGTTGCCCGTATACGAGGGCGTGAACAAGCCGCGGAGGGCAGAGCGGACGCCGAGATCATAGCCGCACCAGGAGCCGCCCCGTAGAACGTAGTACTCGCCTGCTTCGTGACGAGAAGCTGTCCATTCCCAAACATTGCCGCTCAGATCCCACACGCCATAAGGACTAACCCCATCTGGGTAGCCATCCACAGGGGTTGTGCCTCCGTTTTTTGCTTCGACGCTGTTGCAATATTTGCCACTAACCCAGCCATCGCCCCAAGGGTACTTGCGCCCGTCTATGCCGCGCGCGGCTTTTTCCCATTCGGTTTCGGTGGGCAGGCGGCACTTGGCCCACTGGCAAAAAGCCTGGGCGTCATTCCATGAAACGTAAATTACCGGGTGGTTGGCCTTGCCGGACAGGTAGATTCTTTTGGTTTGATCCCAATCCTGGGGAACAGCATATTTGGGGTTGGCATCCACGAAGCGTTTGTACTGCGCATTGGTGACGGGGTATTTGCCAATCAGGAAAGGCTTTTCAATACTTCGCCTTTCGTTTTTATCGCCATAAAGGAATTCTCCTGCCGGGATTTCGACCCATTCGATCCCGGCGGGATTTTGGATTGCCGATTGTTGGGTGTGGGCAGAGCTTGCCTTGACAGGCGAAACTGTGTCGAAGGGCTGGTGCAGAGCAGCGATAAATGCCGCGTTCTTGGCAAAGCGTTCTGCCGGTGTCTTTGCCAGTGCTTTGCCAAGCGTCTCGCCAATTCCTACTGGGACGCCTTGCGGCCAAGTGGTTGGCAGCGCCAGCGGCTTGAAGTGTTTTGCCATCACCGCCGGGGGCGTCTTGCCGTCAAAAAGGACTTTGCCGGTCAGCATTTCCACCAGCACGCAAGCCAGCGCATATTGGTCGGTGGCGGGGGCGGCTTCTTCACCTTCCCAAATTTCGGGGGCCATGTAGGCGGGCGTTCCGAGCATACTGCCGGTGTGGGTCAGGCCGCTGGTGGCAATGGCGCGCACCAGGCCAAAATCGGTCAGCACCGCGCCTTCGCTGGCGCTGATGATGATGTTCTGCGGCTTGACGTCGCGGTGGACCAGGCCCTTTTGGTGGGCAAAATCGAGCGCCTGGCCGATCTGCGAGGCGATTTCAAGCGCCTGCGCCCAGGGCAGCGGGCCATCCGCGGCCAAGACTTTATCCAGCGAGGGGCCGTCCACGTAGCGCATGGCGATGAAATAGCGTCCTTCGGCTTCGCCCATGTCGAGCACGGTGGCGATGTGCGGATGGAACAGGTTGGCGGCCACCTGCGCTTCCTGCACGAAGCGGCCAAAGGCTTCGCCGTCCGCCACCAGGGCGGGCTTGAGCACTTTGAGCGCCACCGTGCGCTTGAGCATTTGGTCGCTGGCACGGTAGACGTCCGCGAAGGCTCCGCTGCCCAGGGGAGTTTCAATTTGGTAACGGCCAAGTTGAGTAGGTGCTGGCATGGTTGTTTTTCCTGTCTATAGCGAGCGGGCGCAACGAAAACCGAGGCTGTTGTTGGTGAAGGCTGGGCCGTACCTGTCGCGGTAGGAAGAACGGACATAGTTCTCAATATAGAGCCACGCGCCGCCCCGCACTACGTAGCCACCCTTTTCATGGGGAGATGCTGTCCACTCCCAAGCATTGCCGCTCAGGTCACACACACCATAAGGACTGGCACCTTCCGGGTAATCATCGACGGGGGTTGTGCCTCCGTTTTTTGCTTCGACGCTGTTGCAGTATTTGTCACTTACCCAGTTCTCGCCCCAAGGGTACTTGCGCCCGTCTGTGCCGCGCGCGGTTTTTTCCCATTCCGCTTCGGTAGGCAGGCGGCAGTTCGCCCACTGGCAAAAAGCCTGAGCGTCGTTCCAACTGACGGATACCACCGGGTGGTTGGCCTTACCGGGTGGGCAGGTTCTTTTGGCTTGATCCCAATTTTTTGGAACAGCACATTTGGGGTTGGCATCCACAAAGCGTTTGTACTGCGCATTGGTGACGGGGTACTTGCCCATTAGGAAAGGCTTGCGCAGGTATTGTTTCTCGTTTTTATCGCCATAAAGGAAATCCCCCGCCGGAATTTCGACCCATTCGATCCCGTCAGGGTTTTCGATTTCAGGTTTTGGATTTAGGATTGCCTGTTGCGGGGCGCGAGCGGGTTGGCGCAAGGCGACGATGAATGCTGTGTTGTTGGCAAAGCGCTGTTGCGGCGTCTTTGCCAGCGCCTTGCCAAGTGCTACATCAATTGCCAATGGAACATCCTGCGGCCAGTCGGCGGGCAATACCAGCGGCTTGAAATGCTTTGCCATCACCGCCGGGGGCGTCTTGCCGTCGAAAAGGACTTTGCCGGTCAGCATCTCCACCAGCACGCAGGCCAGGGCATACTGGTCGGTGGCGGGGGCGGCTTCTTCGCCTTCCCAAATTTCGGGGGCCATGTAGGCGGGCGTGCCGAGCATGCTGCCGGTGTGGGTCAGGCCGCTGGATGCAATCGCGCGCACCAGGCCAAAATCGGTCAACACCGCGCCTTCATTAGCGCTGATGATGATGTTCTGCGGTTTGACGTCGCGGTGTACCAGGCCCTTTTGGTGAGCAAAATCGAGCGCCTGGCCGATCTGCGAGGCGATTTCAAGCGCCTGCGCCCAGGCCAGCGGGCCATCCGCAGCCAAAACTTTATCCAGCGAGGGGCCGTCCACGTAGCGCATGGCGATGAAGTAGCGCCCGCCGGCTTCGCCCATGTCGAGCACGGTGGCGATGTGCGGATGGAACAGGTTGGCGGCCACTTGCGCTTCCTGCACGAAGCGGCCAAAGGCTTCGCCGTCCGCCACCAGGGCGGGTTTGAGCACCTTGAGCGCTACGGTGCGCTTGAGCATTTGGTCGCTGGCCTTGTACACGTCCGCGAAGGCTCCGCTGCCCAGGAGAGTTTCGATTTGATAACGGCCGAGTTGGGTGGGTGTTGGCATGGTTTAGATAACTCCGTATTTCAGTTCTCTACCAACAAACGAAACCCTAAAGGTCTTTTCAACGTAAACGCCACATCTTCCAGCGGAACTTTTTGACATAAAAGCTCACTTATCAGGCCAGGAGACCTTTAGGGTTTCCAGTTAGTTTGCCAATGGTTGCTGGCAGTGGACGCAGAATTTGGCGTCGGGGTCGTTGGGCAATTTGCAGTTGGGGCAGGTGGGCGAGGCCGGTTTCGTGCGCTGTTCATCGTCGGTGACGCGCACACCGCCGCCGCGCTGAATTTCCACCCGGTCGCCAACCTGTTTGCTTGCGCCCTCGGCCAGTTTATCACCCTGCAGCAACTGGTCACCCTGGATCAGTGTGCCGATGTTAATCACCTGTGGGGTGTTGCCCAGGCGCTGCTCACCTTTGTGGCGCACCGGCACATCGGCAGTGATGCTATTGCAATATTCTTTTCCGCTTTCATCCTGCCAGCGCCACTCCAACAGCAAAGGCACGGTAGCGCCTACCTGTTTTTCCAGAGGGCGAACCCGGATGATTCTTTCATCGCTTTCTGCCTCGGCCAGGTTGCCCAAGCGCAGCGTGGACGAGGTGGCATCGATTTCAAAGCGGTCGCCTGCCGCCTGAAAATAAATATTTTTCGCCACCCCATGTCCCTGGTTGTAAAGGGTCAGTTTCATTTTATTAAATCCGCCCTCTTCAAAATCCTGGGGGATGGAAACCTGAACGGCGATATCCGGCAAACCCAAATACAAAATCACCTTGACGTGGCATTCGCGTTCCAGGTTTTTTGCGCCGGCTTGGGCAGCAAACCCTTCCGCTTTTTGATACAGGTCGCCAATGATAGTGAGATCGGCGCGTTTGAGCCGCTCGGCCTGCATTGCTGCGCGGTGATAGGCTTCCGCGGTGCGGTGCGGGTGGTTAAGCTTCTCGCGGATTTTGGCCTCGTCCAGAAAGCGCCCCAAGCTGCGGGCGCTTTCGGCCACTCGTTCCAGGAGCCATTCTTCGGGTTTTTCCTCGGCCAATTTCAGCAGTGCATCCAATTCATCCTCGGGTTGCCCGGCTTTTTGGAAAAAATCCGCCGCGTCGCGGAACAGTCGCGCGCGCAGGGCTTCGGCGGCGGCCTCGGCAAATTTGCCCTGTTGTTCCAGGCGTTTTAAGCGCGCCTCCACCCGCTGGCTATTGGGCGGCATTTGACGCTCAACGCGCGTCGCTGCTTCTTCGTTGCCCAGCTTTTCGTACAATTCCAGCGCGGCAGGCCAATCGCCTGCCTGCTCGAACAGGTCGGCAGCCTTTTCCGCCTGTCCAATCGACGCGAATATGCGCGCCGCGCCTTGTTTGTCGCCGCGCAGCAGGAGTATCTCGGCCTGTTTGGGCAGGTCGCCGGCCTGTTCGTAATATTTTTCGGCCTCGGCCAGCAACCCCTGGCGGGCGCACAGGTCGGCGGCTTTGTCGAACCGTTTGGCGTGCGCATATAAAGCGACGGCTTTGGATGTGTCGCGCAGTTCGTCGGCATACAGGCCGCCCGCCTCGTCGAATTTCCCCTGGAGCGCCAGCGCCACAGCGGCGGACTCCGCCTCGCCGCGTCCCAGATATGCTTCGGGCGCTTCCATTTCCTGACAGGGTTCTTCCACCTGCAGGGCTGTCACCTTGCCGCTGTACGTCCCGGCCACCAGCAGGCCTTCCGCCGCCAGGAGCATTGCGCGCGGCGGGTCTTCGTCGCTGCCGACCTGTTGGGGGGTAAAAACCTGTCCGCCGTTTTGTTCATCGAAAGCGAACAGGCGGCCGTCTTCGCCGGCCAGGTAGACCTGGCACCCGGCCCACAGCGGCGGGATCGAGACCCGCGCCGGCAGCGGCGTTTCCCACAGCAGCTTGCCGGATGTCGGGTCGAGCGCTTTGAGCAGGTAATGTTCGGCGCTGTCCCTGGCGGCCTGGCCGCGCGTGACGAAGAAGATGCGTCCGCCCCCGGCAACGGGCGGGGTGTAAAACTTGTCGAAGTCCAGGCCCCAGGTTTCGCGCCCGCTGGCGGCGTCCCAGGCCACGAGGCGTTTCCTGCCGTTTTGAAAGATAAGCTGCCCGGCGCAGGATGCCAGCGGGTGGGGGATCAGGCCCTGGGTGGGTTTGCTCCAGATCTGTTTACCGGTAAGCAAGTTAAACGCCTTCAGCCAGCCTTCGCCCTGCATGGCCTGCCCGTCGCAAACGAAAACGCTGCCTGCCGCAATGTGCGGCGGCGCAACCGTCCAAAAAGTCCTGAGCGGCGCGCGCCAGGCCACTTCGAGCGCCGCCGCGCGCCGGAAAGCGATCAACTCGGAATTGGCCGCGCTGACCACGATGTGCGTTTCTGAACAGGCGGGGCTGCTCAATTGATGTCCGCCGGCCTGCCACAGGCTGCTGAGTTTGCCGCTCAACGGGTCGAGCCGGGCCAGTTGACCGGGGCCGGCCGATTCGAGTGAGCGTTCATCCGAGAGCGCCAGCAAAATGGAGTCGCCGTCGCCGACCAACTGGCGCGTGACCAGGCCTTCGCCGAGGGGCGCGCGCCAACGTTCCTTGCCGTCCGGCAGGTCCAGGCCGATGATTTCGCGGTTGTTCATGGGCAGGGCCAGCACGCCCTGGGCCGCCGCCGGTCCGGCGAAGACGTGGCTTCCCGGCCCGCCCAGCCCGGCCTTGAGTAAAACCGGCTGCCAGGCGGGTTCCCCGATCCGCCCCAGCGGCGGACGTTGCCAGCCGCACTGCGCGCAGCGCGCGGCGGAAAGAATTAGATGAGAGGAGGGGCAGAAGATGGTGGGAGGAGTCATTTTACGTATTCCGTGTTTCGTGTTCCGTTTTTTGGAGTGAAATCCATTCGTTTAGGCTGAATGCGGGATGGCTTTGGAAAACAAAAAATTAATGAGAGCGGGCGCAACGGAAGCCGTAGATGTTGAACGTATCCGTTGGCGAGTTCCTGCCGCGATTGGCAGAACGGACGTTGTCATCGCTGAGTCCCCAGGAGCCGCCCCGCAGAACCCGATAATGCCAGGAAGGTGGGCCAGGGGGATTCTTAGCGGGGGCATTCTTGTAATAGTCGGCGCTATACCAGTCAGCGCACCATTCCCAGACATTGCCGGCCATATCCACGCAACCATAAGGCGAATCTCCATGCGGGCTGTATTTGCCCACCGGAGTTGTTTTCCCAGCGTTATTTCCATAGTTGCACAGGTTCTCGGTTGGTTTTTGGTTACCCCAGGGGTAGAGCAAGGCTTCGCCCTCGCCCTGCCATTTCCAGCGTGCGGCTTTTTCCCATTCGGCTTCGCTGGGCAGGCGCACAGATTGGCCAACAGCCCCGCTAACCCATTTGCAAAAAGTGGCGGCGTCTTCCCAGGAAACCTGAACGACTGGGTGGTTTTCCAGCCCCGCCGGGATTTTCCCGCTTTTCCAATGCGAGGGCGCGCGATGCCTGGCTTTTTGTACAAAAACCTGGTACTGACGATTGGTGACCGGGGTTTTGCCCATCAGGTACTCATCCAGGTAGACCTTGTGCCGGGGCATTTCGTCATCATTCGCTTGTTTGTCGATGCTTTTATCACTGCCCATCCAGAATTCCCCGGCGGGCACGCGCACAAATTCCATTTTCACGCCATCGCCCAGGTCAAGGATCAGTTCGCGGTGTTCCAACAGGCGCGCCTTTTCAGCGGCTTCGGCCTGGGTTTTGCGCTCGGCATCTTTACGCGCCTGTTCTTCGACCTGCTGGCGTTGTTCTTCCAGCAGGCGCGCTTTTTCGGTGGCTTCGGCCTGCGCTTTATGTTCGGCTTCCTGGCGAGCCTGTTCTTCGGCTTTTTTGCGTTGTTCTTCCAACAGGCGCGCTTTTTCGGCGGCTTCAGCTTGCGCTTTGCGTTCGGATTCCGAAGAATGACGCAAAGCCGCCAAAAACGCATTGTTATTTTCAAAGCGTTCTTCTGGTGTCTTTGCCAACGCCCTGCCAAGCGCTGTGTCAATTCCTGCCGGGACGTCTTGCGGCCAGGCGGCAGGCAGCATCAGCGGTTTGAAATGTTTTGTCATGACTGCCGGGGGTGTTTTGCCGTCGAAAAGCACTCTGCCGGTCAGCATTTCCACCAGCACGCAAGCCAGCGCGTACTGGTCAGTGGCCGGGACGGCATCTTCACCCTCCCAAATTTCGGGGGCCATATAGTGCGGCGTGCCCAAAAAACTGCCCGTTGTAGTCAGGCTGCTGGATGCAATCGCGCGCACCAAGCCAAAATCGGTCAGCACTGCGCCTTCGGTTGCGCTGATGATGATGTTCTGCGGTTTGACGTCGCGGTGTACCAGGCCCTTTTGGTGGGCAAAATCGAGCGCCGCGCCGATCTGCGCTGTGATTTCAAGCGCCTGCGCCCAGGGCAGCGGGCCGTTGGCGGCCAAAAGCTTATCCAGCGATGGCCCATCTACAAAGCGCATGGCGATGAAGTAGCGCCCGTCGGCCTCGCCCATATCCAGCACGGTGGCGATGTTTGGGTGGAACAGATTGGCGGCTACTTGCGCTTCCTGCACGAAGCGCCCAAACGCCTCGCTGTCTGCTACCAGCGCGGGTTTGAGCACTTTGAGCGCCACTGTGCGTTTGAGCATCGGGTCGCTGGCCTTGTAGGCATCCGCAAAGGCTCCACTGCCCAGGTGGGATTCGATTTGATAGCGTCCGAGTTGACTAACAGGTTGTGATGGCATGGGTTTCCCCTCTGTAAATCCGGTTCAGGCTTCGGCTTTGCTCAACCACTCGCGGTGGCGTTGCAAAAGCTGCGGGTCGGTGGACGGGTGAATCTGCGAAAAGGCCACTTTGAAATCTTCTTCGTCGAGCGGCGCGACCTTGATTTCGTAGTTGCGCAAGGCCGCCTGGCCCTGGTCCACGATGTCCATCAGGCCGGGGTTGGCGCGCTGGGTCATGTGGGTGATGGCCGTCTGGCAAATCTGTTCGATTTCGCGCCCCGAATAGCCGTCGGTGCGCGTCACCAGGTCTTCCAGCGAAACTTTCAGCTTGTGTCCGCGCTTGGGGATGTGGATTTCCAAAATGGCGCGCCGGGCCTCGGCGTCGGGCAGGGGCACGAAAATCCGCTTCTGGAAGCGGCTCAAGATGGCGTTGTCCAACGCCCAGGGCAGGTTGGTCGCGCCGATGGTCAGCACGTAGCTCTCATCGTCTTTGGTGGACATGCCGTCCAACTCGGCCAGCAGGGTGCTGACAATGCGCCGCTCCGCGCCGCTTTCACCCTCCCCGCGCGGCGGCGTCAGCGACTCGAATTCGTCCAGGAAAATGACCGCCGGGCTGAGGCGGCGGGCGGTGGCGTACAGCGCCGAGAGGATTTTGGTGCTTTCGCCAAAATACTTCGAGAGCACGTTGCTGACCTTGACGTTGAAGAAGGTGGCTTCCAGGCTCCCGGCTGTGGCGGCGGCCAACAGGGTCTTGCCGGTGCCGGGAGGTCCGAAAAACAGCAGGTTGCGCCAGCTATCGATGCGCACCCCTTTGGGTTTGCGCGCCACCGCCAGCCCAAAGGCCGATTTGATGGCTTGTTTGGTCTCTTCCAGCCCGCCGATATCGGCCCAACGAATCTTGGACTCTTCGATCAGCCCCATGATCTCGGATTCGTAGTCCGTATCCGATACCGGTTCCGCCGCGGCGGTGGGGGAGGCCTTGTCGCGCCCGCCCGCGGCGCGTTCAGCCGACATGCCATTCAGTTGATTCGCCATTTTTTCGTGCGCGTCGGCGCGTTGCAAGCGCTGGGCGCGAATGCTGATATCGTAGGCATACCCGGCGTACTGGCGCATTAATTCGGCTGCCCGGTGATGTTCCACCCTGGCCTCTTCCGGCGCGCCGCGCCGCACGGCATCTTCGGCGCGTTTGCGTGTCAATTTATACTGTGCATAAATGGAAGCACTCAAGTCAACAGGCATGGTGATGCTCCGATTATGTTGCTAACGAGAATAGGCGCTTGCGCGCTGTGAACGACAGACCTACAGGTCTTCTTCGTTGCTTTCGAGTCCTTTTTCTTTCTGCTTCTCGCGCATTTTTTGGCTCATGGCCTCGAATTGCTTTTCCATGGCTTCCGGGCTATCGGAGGCTTCGCGCGCCTGCTGCATGGCCTTCATAATATCCATCACGTCGCCGTCTTCTTTGTAAGTCGGGCTGAGCGACTCGGATTCTTCCATCGTGCGCAGCAATTCGTTAAATTTGTCTTCCTGAAATTCACCGTTGACGCTGGCATTTTCGATGTGCTTGATCAGGTCTTGCAAGTCCATGTTTTTGAAAATATTGGACAGCCCCGATTCTTCCAGAACCCGCGCGCGCTCTTTGACCTGCAAAAAGCCATTGATAATGCGCATCTGTTTTGAAATCATCTGGAGCATGTGATCCATGTTCGTGGCTTCCACGTCAATTTCTTTGATGCGCCGCGCAATGACTCTTTGCTCACGTTCGCTGGCGTTGCGCACGCCTTCCTCGAACAATTTCTTTTTCTCGGCTTCGATTTCGCGCACACGCGCAAGCAACTTGCGCTGTTCCTGGTCCTGGCGAATTTTTTCCCTGCGCAGATCATCCAGCGAGAGATCGTCAATGCTTGCTTTGATGGATTTGGCGGGCGCTTCTCCAGCGGCTGCCGCTTTTTCAGGCGCGGCAGAATTCAACAGGTCACGCAGAAACTGTATTCCCACATCCTTGATAGACTTCCGAACATCAGCCATGGTATCTCCTTTTTGATTAAAAACGATGGGTTATTTACGGACGATTGCTTGTCCGATTTCTGGCACAGTCGTCAACACATACCGCCCCGCGGCGGCGAGTTTGGTAAATGCGCGCTCCAGGCTTTTTTGCGAATACGGCAAAACCTGAACGGCGTATTGCAAAGTCAGGCTCTCGTGTATTCCCATTTCCTTCTCAATGGCAACGATCATCTCTTCATCTTCTTCGTCGGGTAATAACGTCGTGAATAACTCTGCGTAAGCCCGCGCGTGACTATCCAGCCGGTTGTAGACCACCTCGTGCTTTTCCAGGTCATTCAGGTAGACCAGCAACCAACGGTGTGAATAGGCGGACCCCGGAGAGCCGTCGCCGCGAATTAGCCTGCGCGCCGCCTCGTCCCATCCGCTGGTTGCGGCCAGCATCACCAGGGTAAAAACCTGCTTCTTCTGGGCTTGTTCGCTGACGGGTGACAGGAAACGAAGGAGTTCTTCATCGCCAAACGGCTGCGTATCAAAGCCCTGTTGTAACATGGCCTTTGAGTGACTGTAAACCTGAACCAGGATGCCCACCGGGCTGTTTTTTTGTTTCCCGGCAGATTCAACCTGGTAATAAACCGAAATATTGAGCGGGGTGCGTGAAACCCAATCTGCATCCAGAACGACCTTGTTCATCATTTTCATGATCTCGGAACGTTCGTCGCGCTCTTCCAGGAGCGCATCCCAATTTTGAACGGTAATTAACTCATCCGAAAGCGGGTGTCGCAGGGTGTTGAGGTTGCTCAGGCGTGTTTGCAAACGCTGGACAAAGTTAACCTCACGTAAACGCGCCATGCTGGATTTGAGCAGGGTGGGCAATTCCCCGTCCCGGTGTTTTTGCAACGCATCTTTCCACAACTGTTCACGGTCTGGGACGTGTTGTGTGCAATAGTGATTGCCTTCTGCCGCGCACGAACTGCAAATCAACTCTTCGCAGCCTTCGGCCTGGCAGACATCATCCATGTCAGTATCTTTTTCCAGGATGCGGAAACAATATCCGCATTTCCAGACCGGGGTTTTGGCCGACTCTGCTTTGGGCGCCATCTCGCCCATGCGTCCTTGTTCCAGCAAGGTTTCCAGGTCTTCCTTGCGTAAAAAATACAAACCGCCGACTTTGGAAGCTGGCAAATCACCACTCCAAATCCGGCGGTATACCCAACGGCGCGTGACGCCCAGGTAACGGGCGGCATCGTCGATCTTTAAAATCTCTGAGCCTGATCTTTCATCTTTCACAATCCCTGACCTTTTTCATTGGTGGGGACGACAAGGTTACGTACCATCAATCTTACAACGCTTTGCCTTCTTTGTCAATGAGTGTCTTTTTGTTACTTTCTTTACCGTTCCCTTAAGCGACTTGAGCCATTGGGAAAGAAATACCCAACGACTCAAGCGCATCAAACTGCACCAAAAACGGGGACATGTTTTACGTAAACAAATATCGCGTCCGCGCCGCTTCAAGCCCCGCTTGCGAGGTTCGCGTTCCAATGCCAGACCGCCAGCGTTGCCTTTCAGTCCGGCGGTGATGTAGACTTCGTCAAACTCGCCCACATCTTCCGGCTTGAGAATGATCGGCTCTTCCGAACGGGTCAGATAGAGCGCGGCGCGCAGCAATCGAAAGAGACGATCACTGGTATGACGATTGACTTGCGTCTCACGCGCAGTGGCGACACTGGCTTTCCCATCGGCAAAAGCCTCCAGGATCAGCCAAAAGCTGCACAGGTCGATTTGCAGACCGGCAAACAAAGTGCCAGTCAGCACGGTGAAAGTGCCCCCTTCGCCTGGGTCGCCTGCCTGGGCACAGATTTCACAGCGCCATCGCCCCAGCCCTTCATGATACTCAGGATCAATGCAATGCGCAGTTCCCCACACACTGGACAGACCGGGCCTTGCGGCCAGCGCACTTTTTGGATGACCGCCGACAACTGCCGGTAATCCACCTGGTTTATCCAGTCACGACAATTGCGTAACTCAGCCAATGGGTCTGGCGGTGGAACGACTACATCAGGCAGTAAGCTCTGCTTGGCACACTTGGCGTTTCCAAAAACAGGTTGCGGCAAAGCATGGGTCGGTTCTGCCCGACGTTTGCGTCCGCCTTTGCTTGCTTGGCGTGGAAACCGTCGCTGCCATCGCTGCCAACGTCGGTTCCTCCGCACGGCATTCTTGCCAGGATTGCTGGCTCGATGACAGCTACTCGGAAAAAAGAGTTCCTCATGCCAAATTGGCATCCAGGCGGTTGGGCAAAAACACACACTAAACAGCAGTGCTACTGCCGGTATAATCAACCACAGACTTGGTGTAGGTTTCATTGGTCATCTCCTGTGGACAAGGTTTGACCTGATTCTTACACCAAGTTGCTCGTTTGTTAAAGTCCAATCCGAAAATTCATACCGCTAGACATGAGCGTTGGGGAATTGGTGATGCGCTCATGGATAATAACTCCATTGCTCCAGAAATCACGCACTGTGGTGATTACGGTGACTTTATAACGTCCATCACAACTACTCAACATCCTGATACGCCGCATCAACCGCCTTCTTGCTGATGGTTTGATATGCACCCTTCAATATAGACTCCAGCCCCGGCGCGGGGACAAAGTTTGCCTCGCCCAACCGCTTGAGCAAAGGCATCTCAATCGTCGGCGGGCGGATCGAAACGGAGAATCCTTCCAAGGGGGCGGCGAATTCCCAAAAGTGGGCCATCTGCTCTTCAAGCG
>JBARBA010000738.1:0-2389 GCA_049792555.1 Anaerolineales bacterium | reverse complement strand
CATGACGAGCGGGGCGGCGTGGCTGCCGCTTTTGGTTTCTGCGACGGCCTTTTTGCAAGCCGCGCTCAGCGTTTTGGCAAGTTCGGCCAGTTCTTGTGTTTCAGGCGTTGCGGGTGTGGTCATTTTTTATCTCCGGGGGGGTACAGGATGACTATATTATCCAACACTTGGCGGGGGAATACAAGAGGGAAACGACTGCAGCCTGCCAAGACCTTATCGACCCTCACGGGCGCAAGCCCAGGCTGGGGCTTTTATATTCCAGCCGCTCAACCAACGGTTGCCACACGCCCTTCGCTTGTTTGAAATCATGGTTGCCTGTGCTTTTTACTTCCCTTTGCCCCTCACAAGACCGATAAGTAGTGTTTGCAGCCGTGTAATACTGCGCGGCTGAATACCTGACAGAGCCGGGATAGCGCTTATAAAACGTGACTTTATTTGTTGCCAGACATTTTTCTTGAATGGTCCAATAGGTATAGCCGATGGTTCCAATGGTTGAGCTGGCATAACTTCCCAGGGTGGTTGTCCATGAATAGTTATAGCGGTAGATCGATTTTTCAGCCCTGACAGCCACGCCCCCGACTACGCCGGACTTTGTGGTTGTGCCCGCCGGGGCATTGGTAAAGGATAATATTGCCAGGAATGCGGCCAGAACAATGGAAATGACCAGTTTTGGATGGGCCCTCTTCAACATCACGTTATCTCCTTGCTGCGATGAGCGCAAGAATTTCGGCCGGAGGCTTTGCCCCTATGTCAATTTTCTGCGTGACGCGATAAAAGGTGCGTTCGGAGTTATCTCCGAATTTCATGATTTCTTTCGATTCGATCAAAAAACCGGTTACATTATCGAAAGTGACGATCATGCTGATCGAATACACCGGCTTTTTATAGTCGTCTGTGGAGAGGGGCGGGTTTTGTTTTTCGGTGGTGACAAAGGTGCTGACGCCTGCCCGGATGGAATCGCGCGCGTTGAGGAATTCAGGCTGGACGGACGATCGTTTCAAAACATCCTGCGCATTGGCAGCAAAGCCGCCGTCCAATGAGCCAAGATCAAAGGGCGCTGATGAGGAGGTTTCATTATCGGCTGAACTCCATGCGCTATTATTCGTGAATATACCGGTTTGGATCGTCTCGCCGCTGTCTGACTTTTCGATGCTGACACTCTCATACACCAACCCATCGCTGTTGATGTGATACCAGGTATCAGTCACAGATGACAATGCCAGGACCTTTCCACTGGGCAAGACCCCATTATTTTCGCGATCAACATCGTCAACCTCAATCTCTCGAATATGCACCCAGCCGGGTTGATTGATGGTTTTGGCTGCTTTGTTGATAAGGCTTGAAACAACATCGCCTGGCAATATTTGTTGCGTCGCCTGCGGCTGCGCATCGATGATTGATAGGGTGGCCGATGGATTCGGGCGGCTCGAATCGAACGGCAAGACGATTTTTTCGCTTGCCCTGGCGTCAGAATACTTTGAGTAAGCAATCACAATGGCAAATACAATAATCAAAGTTGTTGCGACACCGGCAATCATTTTTAAATTCAGTTTCATTTTTTGAATATCCTTTTGGGGGTAAAGTGAGTTTTGCGCTTTTGTCAAATTAGATACGTTTTATTGGGCCAGCAGTCAAAACCGCCAATGCTGCGATGACCGGGTCCGCGCGGCTGCCGCTTTTGGTTTCTGCGACGGCCTTTTTGCAAGCCGCGCTCAGCGTTTTGGCAAGTTCGGCCAGTTCTTGTGTTTCAGGCGTTGCGGGTGTGGTCATTTTGGGTCTCCGTGGAACGGGGGTGGGTTTGGGCGCAAGGCCGGTAAACCCGGCTGGCGCGGCGCTGTGGTTATATTATCCAACATTTGCGCTTGTTTTACCAATGGAACTTACTCCGAGCTTTCTCGAAAAGCCGCACCCTATTGCTCATCCAGTGTACGTTTTGTTATAGTCGCTGTAAAGTTTTGCAACTTCCACCACCCTGCCTTCCAACCTGTGTTTTTGATCGCCATCAAGATCATATTGGTCAACTTCATTGAGCCTGTCGCCAATTTCATCGACCAACCAGCTTGTATTTTCAATCATCAAGATACTATCATCAATGGCTTGATTTGTGATAATGTCGTAAAGCGTTGCCAATAAAATTGCATGGTTGTGATTTTCGCAATCGAATGAGACTGTTATCATGTTTTTTTCCTTGCGCCACGAAAGCGCCTGATTAAGAACAGAGGAGATTTGAAATCCGCGCGCGCTGGCGCTAAGATTTTCCTGCTTTTTGCAACTTGCGGGCCAGCCTATGGCCTGCCCGGGATGATTCGCCAGGCAGGACGCATTAGATTAATCCCAACCTGCCTTTACTCCGGAAGCGGTCAAGAGCACCCACGCCGCCATGATGAGC
>JBARBA010000737.1:0-1926 GCA_049792555.1 Anaerolineales bacterium | reverse complement strand
AAAAACAGTCCCGTAGGGACGAAATATCATAGCCCACCGTTTCAACGCTGGGAAAAATCGAGAAGTCACGATCAAGTCCCGTTACGACGACATAATCTTTTCTTCAACAATTTTTTCCCACCCAACCTCCCCAACCAACATCGCACAACCCCATGCAAACCCGCGCATGCCACAAGAAAAATGGCCCCGGAAAATTTCCCGGGGCCATATTTAATTCAGGTTTGTGGAAAAACTACTCGGCTGCCTTCTGTGCTGGAGCTTTCCTGGCAGGGCCCTTCTTGCCCGAGCCCTTTTCCTCCGGCAAATCTTCCATATTGATCTTGGCCTTATCCCAGGTGAGCATAAAGGGATTCTGCGTATATCCGGTCAACGTGCCGGTGAAGCGTACGACAGCATCTTTTTCCAGGCGCTTGGCTTCGGGCTGGCCGTCGATCTTCACTTCCATATTGGAAGTGGTGGCCGCTTCGATTTCTTCAGGCGTCGCCCCACGGAACACTTTCAGAGTGACTGTATCGCCATCGACAACCGGCGGTTCCATCACGCGCACGCCAACGTCGGGATATTCCAGGCCGCAACTGGCAAGCCACATGGTCTTTCCGGCATCGCCACCGGCCATCAGCGCGGGAAGGAAGTTCGCAGTGTCGTCGCGAGCCTTCTGCAAGTCCGCCGCACTCGGCACATTCAAAGTGGCCGGCTTGTCGGAGCTGGTCGCGGAGAGCGTAAGTAATTCATTGACCTGGTCGTCCACCAGCTTGTCGCATGCTGGCTGCTGGTAGCGGATGATCTGATTCTTTAAGTAAGCGCGCACTTGCGGATCGTTCGGAATTTTTAAATTGATGGCGCGGGCAAGTTCCCAGAACCCATCGGTGGCAGCGGGAGGAGTCAATTGCAGGTCCACAATGCCCAGGCGGTAGTGCGTGATGGGATCGTCAGGAGTAATCGACAAAACCGTTTTGTAATAACCAGCAGCCGCTGGGTAATCCTTCAAATTGGTGGAAGCGAGCGCGGCCACCGCATTGAACAAAACCTTGACGCCCTTCTTCTGTTGTTCGAATTGGTCGGCCTTCGACGGATCCGGATTCTTCAAGTCATCGACAGTCTTCAGGCCGGCAACCGCGGCGTCTCGCGCTTTGTTCAGCGCGTCCGGCGTTTGGAGATCCTTGCTCCCGGAACCCAGAAAAAATGCCTGCGCGCGCGTGTAATACGCCTCGAGCTTTCCGGTGGTGTCGATTTTGTCGCCGAGAGCAATCATCCGGTCGGCGTATTCGATCGACTGGGCGAAATTTTTCAGCGCCATGTATGTCGAGTAATAATCGCGGTAAATGTAAGGCATCAGCGTGGAGTTCGGGTAGGCCTTCACAAAATCATCCAGCGCCTTTACCTTCGCCTGCGGGTTTGTTTCCTTGTCCGCTGCCTGATATTGATTGTATTCAGCCAGAGTGTACTGAGGCTTAGTTTGCGCCGCCTGTGGTGCGGCCATTAACTTACTTGCGCCCGATCCAATTCCCAGCGCGATCCATAATAGACCGGCGCCCGTCACCATCCACTTTCGTATCATCGGCTTCCAGCCTCCTCGGCGAGTTTCGAAGAATCCATCGCAATCACAGATTGAAAGAATGTCATTTGGCTTAAAGCTCTCGGATTATAGGGAATCCCGTTCTATGGCGCAAGCGTGATTCCCTTTCGTATCAGCTTCCTAGTCAAGGCTCTCTGTTTCGGAAGTACGTTTTTCATCGGTTGCGCTGTTGTTATGATGACGAACTCCGAAGTAAGGAAGCCTGAATTCAGAATAACATTTTTGGCGTCAGGAAAGTAAAGGAGAAACAATGTCCCCGGAAAAACCCCTAAAAGGCAATGTGGCGCTCGTCACCGGAGCAAGCCGCGGGATTGGCTTTGCCATAGCGCGACGACTGGGCCAGATGGGCG
>JBARBA010000736.1:0-5718 GCA_049792555.1 Anaerolineales bacterium | reverse complement strand
GATGACGCGCTGACGACCAAGGGCGCGAACGACGTCTTGAAGGCCCGCGCCGACTTGAGCATCGCCCAGGAACTCTATTACACCGCGCAGGACTATATGCGCATCCTGCAGACGGGCGTCGATTCATCCAGCGTGACGGCTGCCCAGCGGGTGTTGGATCAAGCAAAATCTGCCGCGGCGCAGTCCAAACTCGCCATCAACCAGGCCCAGGCAAATTTGGACTTGGTGGATGCGCAAATTGCAAAGACCGTCGTTACCGCGCCGGTGGACGGCGTCGTCCTGACGCGCGCCGCCGAACCCGGCAGTGTGGTCAGCGCCGGCGGCGTGATGCTGACCCTGGGGCGTCTGGATGAATTGACCATCACCGTTTACGTCCCTGAAGACCGGGTTGGCGAAGTAACCATCGGGCAGGAGGCGCAGGTGGCAGTGGACTCGTTCCCCGGTGTGAGCTTCAAGGCTACAGTGACCTACATCGCAGACCAGGCCGAGTTCACGCCCCGCAACGTGCAAACGGTGGAAGGACGCAAGAACACCGTTTTCGCCGTCAAACTCAAGCTGGATAACGTCAGCGGCAAACTCAAACCCGGCATGCCTGCCGACGTCACTTTTAGCCAGAAATAATCATGCAAACCGATATTTTGCTGGAAACTGAAAACCTGGTAAAGACCTTTGGCGCGTTGCGGGCTGTTGACGGACTCAACCTGCAAGTGCGGGCCGGCGAAATGGTCGGCCTGGTCGGCCCGGACGGCGCTGGAAAAACAACGGCGATCCGCCTGCTATGCGGGTTGCTGCGGCCCGATAGCGGCCTGATCCGCATGGGCGGGTACGAAATTCCCGCCCAGGTGGAAAAGGCCCGCGAAGTGCTGGGTTACCTGGCGCAGCGCTTCAGTTTGTACGGCGACTTGACCGTCAAGGAAAACCTCGATTTTTTCGGCCAGGTCTTCGACGTGCCGGATGCCGAGCGCGAACAACGTTCTGTCGAATTGCTGCGTTTTGCGGGCCTGGAAGAATTCGCCAACCGCCCGGCGGCGGCCCTTTCGGGCGGGATGCAGAAAAAGCTGGGGCTGGCCTCGGCCCTGGTGCATCACCCCAAAGTCCTTTTGCTGGATGAACCCACCGGCGGCGTCGACCCCATCGCCCGGCAGGAATTCTGGCAGTTACTCATCCGCCTGCTGCGCGACGGTTCGGCGGTGCTGGTCAGCACCCCTTACATGGACGAGGCCATGCGCTTCAACCGCGTCATTTTTATGAACCACGGCCGCGCGCTGATCCAGGGTCCGCCGCGCGAGTTGATGGGCCGTCTCTCCGGCCACATCCTGGAACTGGCCGCAGTGCCGCAGATGGCCGCGCGCCAGATCGCCGCCGAAGACCCCGACGTGGAAGACGTGCATACTTTTGGCGAGCACCTGCATCTGCGCGTCAAGTCAACCGAAGGGCCAGTGCAACGCATCCCCGCACGGCTGGCGGCGGCCGGCATCGCAATGACCCATCTCATCCCGGTGGCCCCCACGCTGGAGGATGTTTTTATCCAGTTGTTGGAAATGGAAGAGGCAACCAATGTCGCCTGAAACCATCCCACTCGATGTGCAGGGGCTGACCAAACGCTTCGGCAGCTTTACCGCCGTCGACCACGTCTCGTTCACGGTGAAACCCGGCGAAGTGATCGGCTACCTCGGCCCCAACGGCAGCGGCAAGACCACCACCATCCGCATGTTGTGCGGACTGATCACGCCCACCGAAGGCACGGCCAAAATCATGGGCATCGACGTGGTGCGCGATCCCGAAGCCATCAAGCCGCACATCGGCTACATGTCGCAGAAATTCTCGCTGTATGACGACCTGACGGTCATCGAAAACCTGGAGTTTTACGCCGGGGTCTACGAAGTGCCCGAAGCGCAGGAAAAAGAACGCATCAACGAAGTCCTGCGCATGGCCGGGCTGGAAACGCACACCCGCCAATTTACCCGCGATTTATCCGGCGGCTGGCGGCAGCGCCTGGCGCTCGGCTGCGCCATGCTGCACCGTCCCCCGCTCCTGTTCCTGGACGAACCCACCAGCGGCGTGGACCCGGTGGCCCGCCGTCAGTTCTGGGATTTGATCTACCAGTTTGCCGCGCAGGGCACCACCGTCTTCATCACCACGCATTACATGGACGAAGCCGAACACTGCAACCGGGTGGGATTCATGTATCGCAGCAAACTGCTGGCCTTCGATACGCCCCGCGCCCTCAAGACCACCTACCTGCGCGGCGCAGCCTGGGACCTGGACGTCACCCCCCTGCTGGAGACCGTCGAGTTGCTAAGCGGCATGGACGGCATTGCCCAGGCCAGCCTGCACGGCGACCGCGCCCACGTCATCGTCGACCCCGACCAATGGACGCCGCAGCGCCTCACCGGCGAACTGGCCGCCAAAGGCTTCGTCGTTCAATCCATCGAAACCGTCGAATCGAGCCTGGAAGACGTCTTCACCCTATTGGCGCACCGCGGCAAATTGGGGTAGGCGCAGCAAGTCCCCACATACAAACGAGCAGGGAACGGTTCATCGCCGCTCCCTGCTCGTTTTATATTTTGATCTGCGCAATTACTATAAATGCTATTATTTGCTGCAAACTCGATTATTTAATCTTTTGACTTCATGATATATTCTTAATCAATGGCCGCTTTTAATCTGGTTTCTTTTAGCTACGAACAAGGGAAAAGCCTTCTTGAGCAACGCAAATTGGATACGCTCAAAGAATACGGCCAATTTTTAACGCCGCCTGCCGTCGCCTGTTATATGGCAAAGCAATTAGGCCCCATCCAGAATGGGGCAGTTTTCCTTGAACCTGCCATTGGTTCGGGAGTATTGGTTGCTGCCTTGATCGAGCGCCTGGTTTCCGACAATCAGCCGATTGAAATCTCGATCGATGCCTACGAAATCGATAAAGAACTTTGTGAAATTGCCCGTCAAGTGTTATCGCAAGCCAGCCAGAAGGCCGAACAAAGTGGGATCAAAATCCACTGGCAGGTACACCAGGAAGACTTTTTAATTGTCTGCCTGCCTGAGGCGCAACCTGCTTTATTCTCGAATAACAATACCGACCACAGGTCATTTGACTTCATGCTCAGTAATCCGCCCTATTTCAAGCTAAATGCTGAAGATAAACGGGTAAAGGCTGCTTCGGGAAAGATCAACGGGCATACCAACATTTACACGCTGTTCATGGCCTTGAGCACAAAGCTGCTTGTTCCCCACGGAAAAGCCTGTTTCATTGTGCCGCGTAGTTTTTGCTCCGGCGTGTATTTCTCCGACTTTCGGCGCGACCTGATGAAAGATGTCAAGCCGCTCGCCGTCCATCTTTTCCAATCGCGCAACGATGTTTTTAAAAATGACGAAGTTTTGCAGGAGAATGTAATTTTTACTTTTGAAAAGACGGCAGAGTCAAAAAGACAGCCTTATTTTGCCGGACAGGTCAGCATTTCCACCTCGAAAGACGATGCCAGCCTGGATACACCCATTACCCGTCAGGTATCTTTTGGGCATTTCTTGAGCCAGCATGACGGCCAGTTTTTCTTTCGATTGCCCACCGGTGTTCTGGACGAACAAATCCTGGATGCCGTTGATCGTTGGGATGGCTCGTTGGAACGTTACGGGTTACAGGTATCCACCGGGCGGGTTGTGCCATTTCGCGCCAATTCTTTATTGAGAGATCAGGTTGTTTCCGGTAATGGCACAGCGCCGCTGCTATGGATGCAAAATGTAAAACCCTATCGTGTTGAATACCCACTGAATGGTTTTACAAAACCGCAAGCCATTTCGATTGAAGATGCGTCCCTGCTTGTTCCAAACAGCAATTATGTTTTATTACGTCGTTTCAGCGCCAAGGAAGACCGCCGCCGCCTGGTTTGCGCGCCGTTCCTTGCCGACCAATTTGATTTCGAACAGATCGGTTTCGAAAACCATTTGAACTTTATCTACCGTAAAAAAAGCGCGCTCCAGGCTGCCGAGGCCCTGGGACTTTCTGCTCTTCTGAACAGCGCAATTGTTGATCGCTACTTCCGCATTGTCAACGGCAACACCCAGGTGAATGCTGCCGACTTGCGCGCATTGCCTTTACCACCCATGGAAATCATTCGACAAATTGGCGAGGAAATCCAAAAGGCTCATCATCCGCAGCCGGAACAAGTTGATAATATTGTATTCGCGACTCTTTGGCAAACACAATTCCTCGCTGAAGAATTTCCTATGATCAAGGAGACCAGAATAACGATGGGAAAAATCGAACAGGCTCATGAACTTCTCGAATCGCTCGGACTGCCGCCCGCCCAACAAAACGAAATATCAGCGTTAACCCTGCTGGCGCTTGCCCAGCTTTCAGAAAATACACCCTGGAGCAATGCAACTCCGCGCAACCTGCGTGTCCACGATATGCTCGTCGAAATCAAAGAGCGCTACGGGCGCGAATATGCCGAGAACTCACGCGAGTCGGTGCGCCGCCAGGTTTTACATCAATTTGAACAGGCAGGCGTCATCATCCGCAACCCTGACGATCCTGCGCGGGCAACAAATAGCGGAAACACCAATTATGTCTTGACCGATATTGCGCTGGATGCGATTCGCGTTTATGGATCGCCGGAATGGAAGGTCAAACGCGATGCCTTCCTGTTCCAACGCGGCGCGTTGCTGGAAACATATCAGAAAACAAGGGAACAAATCAAGGTGCCTTTGCAGGTTGCAGAGGGCATCGTTTACAAATTGTCGCCCGGTAAACACAATGAGCTTCAAGCCGCCATCATCAATGAGTTTGGCCCGCGTTTTGCATCAGGCGCAAAACTGATCTATCTTGGCGATACGGCCAGGAAAATGCTCATATTCGAAAAAGAGTTATTCGCAAAGTTGGGCGTACCAGTCTCTGATCATGGTAAATTCCCCGATATTATTCTTTTCGACGAACAAAAGAACTGGATATTTCTCATTGAAGCGGTTACCTCGCACGGGCCGGTTTCCCCCAAACGACATATGGAACTCGAAAAGCTATTCAAGAATTGCACTGCCGACAGGGTTTACGTAACGGCCTTCTTTGACTTTGCAACTTACAAAAGATTTGTCAGCGATATTTCCTGGGAAACCGAAGTCTGGATTGCCGAAACCCCCTCCCACATGATCCACCTTAATGGTGAGAGGTTCCAGGGACCGTATAAGAAAACACCTTAACTTTCATCCCCGAAAATAGACAAACCGGCCCGGCGCATTGCGCCGGGCCGGTTCCGTTACCGTTTGGCCTTGAGGCCAAACTCGTTCCACTTGTCCTGCTCCTCGCGATAGATCAGCTTCACACTGTCATTGGCTTCGGACAGCCAGGCAGTGGTGGCCGCGCGCAGCTCTTCCACCTGGGTGGTGGCAGCCTTCGCCTCGGACTTGAGCCGCTCCTGGTTGAGGTCTGCCCTTCGAGTTGGGCGGCGAGAGTCGCGCCCTTTTGCATGAACTCGGCGCTGACGCCGCGTCCGGTGAGGCGCTCTGCATTGACTTGCATGGCAGCCGCCATCTGGCGCGCCCCTGTGAGCAGGTCTGAAAAACTACTTCTGGTCATAATCTTTTGCTCCTTTTGTAAGATGGATTTTGCGGGGAGTAACCTCCCTGCCTATGAAAATTATACGAGAAACTCCCAAAAGCGTCGCAAATTTTCATGGAGTTGCAATGAAATATCCCGGATGAACTCCGTCCGACATAGGACGGAGT
>JBARBA010000735.1:0-3313 GCA_049792555.1 Anaerolineales bacterium | reverse complement strand
TATCGCCCCACCCCGGCCTTTTATCAATATTTCAAAGATGGTTGGCGTCCTCCCCAAAAACCGATCCATCCACTTGCTGGTGGAAAGGCCTCTTATGAGACAAGCATATTTTACCGTCAGTTTTATGATGAATACCTGGCCAGTTGGGATGCCGAAACAGGGCGTCTGTTCGATTATCTAAAAGACTCCGGCCTGCTCGAAAGGAGCTATGTCATCGTCACATCGGATCACGGCGAGATGTTCGAACGCGGTGAGGTGGGACATTTTACCCCTTTGATCTATGATCCGGTCGTACATTCGCCTTTGATTATTTCCACCCCCGGGTCGTCCAGTGGACGCCAGGATATTTATACCCAGACGAGCGGCGTGGACATCTTGCCAACGCTCGCCCATTTGACAGGCAACCCGATCCCAAGCTGGGCTGAAGGAAAAATACTACCCAAGCTTGGCGGCGAGGAAAGTCGTGACCGCAGCGTCTATACCGTAGACGCCAAACAGAATGCTGCTTTTGCGCCGCTCACCAAAATGTCGATTGCGCTAACAAGGAATGACCATCGCCTCGTTTATTATCGTTACCCAAAGCTTGAGCAGTTCGAATTCTACGACCTTGCCAACGACTCCGAAGAACTGCGTAACATTTATTCATTCCAGCCTGCGCTGGCGTTGCAGATGAAAGCAGAACTGCTGGACAAGCTGGCCGAAGTCAACCGGCCTTACAACAAATAGAACCTGCGATGCCGTTGGGTTGACCAGTCCTGGCGAAAGGATTGACTATATTGCCATCAGTAACAGTGCAGATAGATGGAGCCTAAGTTGAATATCATTAGAAAACGATTACCCCCCAAAAACGAAATCATTTTGGTCTTTGGTGTAATCATTTTTGCCGTGCATAGCTGGTCCATCCGTGAGTTTCTTTATAAGATACCGGCTTTCGTGCTTTATTATTCCATCGGAGATTTATATTCTATCTTTTCATACATGATTGCTTTTGCCTTGCTGGAAAGCGCAGTGGTTACGGCATTACTGGTCGCCTGTGCATGGATTTTGCCTTCGAAGCTGCTGCGGGAAGGTTTTGCATACAAGGGCTTCCTGGCGATATTGGTGCTTTCGATCCTTTCCATCTGGTTCCAGGGTGTGCTTACCTTGCAGTACCCGGCCGACAGCTTGTTACTCACCAGTTCCGGTATTGCAATCGCTGTTTTTGCGCTGCTGGTATTCCTTTTCCAGAAGATCGGGTTTCTTCAAAAGATTGCGCTTAATTTTGCCGACCGGCTGGGAATTATGTCTTATCTGTACGTTCCCCTGGGGTTGATCGGTTTCCTGGTTTACATTTCGCGCAGCCTGTTTCATATCATTCAAAATATTCGATAGGGGATTGTCAAACCAACATCTGTCACCGATAGACAAAATATCCCAGCGCAGCCGCCGTAATCACCAGGAAGACCGGGTTGATCTCGGTAAAGACCAGCAATGCGAAAGTAGCGCCCGCGATCACGATCCCATCCCAGTGCTGCGCGAGCGCCGCCATCCAGCCGGATTTCTGCACCCCAAAGACCGCGAAAACCATGTTGTACGCCGTCCAGGCCACCAGACCAATTATCACCGGGCGCACGGCTTTGAGCATGGCGGCCATGGCCGGGCTGTCTTTGACTTTGAAGAAGAAGATAATCATCACCAGCATCAGGACGGTGGTCGGCAAGACCGTGCCGGTGGTTGCCGAAATGGCGCCGGGGAAGCCCGCCAGCTTGTAGCCGATGTAGGCTGAGACCTGCGGCGCAATCGGCCCTGGCAGGGCGTTGCCGAGGGCCAGCGCATCCGCGAATTGTTCGGGTGTGACCCACCCGGCGCTGACGGCTTCGCGCTGCATCAGGCCCATCGAAGCCGGGCCGCCGCCCCACGAAAAGAGCGCCACGCGGCTGAAAAGGATGAAGATGTCCCAGAGTAATTTCCAGTTCATGGGGATTCCTTGCGTTTTTTAGCGATGGTTTTCCTACCGCACATTGTCCATGCGCCACACATCCAACCGGCGCAAGCTGGCGGCGGCGCCTTCGGAAAATAGTTCAATACGATAAGAACTGGCGATGGGCGGGAGCGTCAAGGTCAAGCTAGCGCGCTCATCGATGAACACCTCAACCACCGAGCAATCCAAAAACAGGCGGATATCGACAGCCGCTTCGCCGTCTCGACGGTATGAGATGACCTTGTCTTGCAGGCGCGTTTCGTCCGGCGCGCAGGTGAGCGTGATCGTCTGCGCCTGCTCGTTGGTCGGGACCAACCGAATGCCAAAATTGGCCGGCGCCTGGCCCGCGATAATGGCGCGGACTTCGAAGGTGTCACTCTCAAAGCCTGGAACCAAATAGCTGCCCAAAGGGACGTCGCATGTGTGGAAGCCCTGTCCGTGCAGCAGGTTGAGTTCGGGGACGGGGGTTTGGCGCAGGCGGCCCTGCTCGTCGAGCCACAAAACGCGCGGCAACGCATGGCAGCCGCTCCAGCCCCTGCCGGGCGCAAAGCCGCGCACCCAGCCGAAGCAGATGCAGCGCTGCTGGTCGTCCAGCAGCAGGTTGGTGGCGTAGAAATGCTCGCTGCCATTCAGCAGGCCGGACGTTTGTGGGGTGAAGCTCCCGGCGTCTGCGTCAAAATCGCCGACGTAATATTCGACCTGTTTGTCAGCCGAGAGCAGCAAGACCCACTTTGGGCCGGACTTGAAAAAGTTGGGGCATTCCGCCGAAGCCCGGGTTTTGTCGGGGTGGCGAAAAAAGACTTGGCGATACGTCCACTGCTCCAGCGTGGGGTCCTGCGCTTCGTAGAGCAGGATGACCGGGTCGCCGCTATCCTTCGGGGACAGTTTCCCGCCCAAGAGCAGGAAGGTGCGTCCACCATCGGTAAAAACAAACGGGTCGCGCCACTCCAAAACGTCCAGTTCCCCATGGATTTGCGCCGTCAGGATGGGGTTGCGCGGATGCTTTTGCCATGAAATCAGATCGTCGTCGCCCAGGGCGGCCCACTGCTGGGCGCTTTCCCTGGATGTCATTTGCGGGCCGATGGCGGTGTACAAAATGATGGGCGGCTGCGCTGCGCGGAGCGCCAGACAGCCGGAAAAGCAGTGTTCCTCGCCCAGTTGCGGGGCGGGTTGGAGCGCAACCGGCAGGTGTTCCCAATCGACCAGGTCCCGGCTGCGGGCGTGGCCCCAGTGAATGTCGCCCCATTGGTCGCTGTCGGGGTTCCACTGGTAGAAGACGTGGTACCAGCCCTGATGAAAGACCGTGCCATTGGGGTCGTTCATCCAGCCGGTGGGGGCGCAAAAATGGTAACG
>JBARBA010000734.1:0-1905 GCA_049792555.1 Anaerolineales bacterium | reverse complement strand
CGCCTGCACCGGGTCCTTGGCGGCGTTGGTGTCGGTGCCCTCGCGCCCGCCCCAGAAGACATACACCTTGGCGCCGAACTCCACGCCCAGGTCGATGGCCTTCATGGTCTTTTGAATGGCATAGGCGCGCACCTTGGCATCGTTGGAGGTAAAAGCGCCGTCCTTGAAGATGGGGTCGAAGAACAGGTTGGTGGTGGCCATGGGCACTTTGAGGCCGGTCTGGTCGAGCGCCTTGCGGAATTCCTTCTTGATCTTTTCGGCTTCGACGGGTGTGGCATCGATCGGGATCAAATCGTTATCGTGGAAGTTGACGCCGTACGCGCCCACTTCGCCCAGCAAATAGACCAGTTCCGCGGGGGTCTTGGGTTCGCGCACCTGGGCGCCAAAAGGGTCGCGGCCGGTATTTCCAACCGTCCACAGGCCAAAGGTGAATTTATGTTCGGGTTTGGGTTCATATGATGTGGTCATTTAATATTCCTTTCGTTACCAATTGATCAAAAAATTCTTCGGTTGAGAAACGGGCGGATCATCTCAATTTTTGCCTTGTTAGCGGTAAGGCGAGATTAATCTCGCCTTACCTGTGGTAACAAATCCATCCGATTTCATGGAAACCGATAAAGGGGTCTCCAATGCTGCCTGGTTGGGCAAACTTTTTCGAGCGGAGAATTAGCGATTGCGCTTGAAGTAATAGTCGAGCAGGACTGCCAGTACCAGGATGACCGCTTTCACGACGTACTGCCAGGCCGGGGCGACATTCAACATCTGCAGGCCGGTGGTCAGGCTGGCAATAATGAGGGCGCCGATCAGGGCACCCGGGATGGTGCCGACACCGCCCAGCGGGGAGGTGCCGCCCAGGATGCAGGCTGCAATGGCATCCAACTCATAGCCGGTGCCGGCGGCGATGGTACCGTAGCCAACGTAAGAGGCCAGCACCACACCGGCCACACCGCTCAGGAAACCCATCAGGACAAACACCCGGAACAGGACGCTCTTGATGTTAATACCAGACAGGCGGGCAGCCTCCATATTTCCGCCAATGGCATAGGTGTAGCGGCCGAAGCGGGTATTGTTGGCCACATGGATCATGATCATTGCTCCGATCGCCAGCAACAAGACCGGTACGGGGATACCCCTGTAGCTATTGACGCTGAGCAGGTAGGCCAGGATCAAGACAAGCGGGATAACCGCTCCCGTCAACGCATCCAGGTAAAGTGGGCGCAGTTTAAAGCCATACTTGGCCTTGCCGCGCCGGCCGTTGAGGATGTTCCAAACCAGGAAGGCCAATATCACCACAAATATCAGCCAACCCCACAGTGGCGGGATATAGCCCTGGGCAATAGAGGAAAACACGGGTTGATTGGCCGCAATGGTCTTGCCCTGAGTAACCAGCAGGAGCAAGCCATTGAACAGCCATTGGCCGCCCAGGGTTACGATGAAAGCGGGTAAGCCCTGAAAGGCGATGAAGTACGCTTGCAGAGCGCCGGCGAGCGTGCCGACCAGCAGGCCGAAGATCACAGAAAGAACGGCGGCAAGGGCGGGTTGGTTGGGGAACAGCGAATACCAGACATAGTATTGCAAATATGCCACCACCACCGAGACAAAGCCCGCCATTTTGCCGACTGACAGGTCGATGCCGCCGGTGACAATCACCAGCACCATGCCGAGAGCCAGAAAAGAGGTCACGGTCATCTGGCGGAAAAGGTTGGAGATGTTTTCGCCTCTCAGGTAGAGGCCGCCGGTCAAAAAGAAAAAGACCGCCCAAACGATCACCACCACGATGATGAGCGTATAGGTCTGGATATTACGCCGGATGGAGGTGGATATCCGGGAGCCTAAACTTGCGGCTGGTTTCATTTCAGTGACTGAAGTGCTCATGGGATTTACCTCGCTCTATTCTCTTGAAAA
>JBARBA010000733.1:0-12843 GCA_049792555.1 Anaerolineales bacterium | reverse complement strand
GATGACGGTTGTGGAAAGTCCAGAGAACGCATCTGTGCCGCCTCCGTGGACCAGGGCGCAGCCGGACAGTCTGCGATGTTGCAGGGCATAACCGGTATCTTGCCAATCAGCGCGCGCATAGTCGATGGCGGCGATTGCATCTAAATCAAGCTGGAACTCGCCCAGCGGCCCTTCAGTGGGCGTGGGCGTTGCTGTTTGGATCGAAACCGGCGCGCCGGTCGCTGATGGGCTGGGCGTCGCCCGTAGGGCCAGCGCAGCCCGGCAGGACGCGCTGGTTGTATCAGACAGGCAGGGAATCAACCAATATCCGCTTACATCCCCCTCGGAAGTCCAGCCCACCAGGTTTGTTTTCAACGCTCGCGCTTTCCACCACACCCAGTTGTCGGCGCATTGCGGCCCATCCAGGATTTCAACGGCGTCGCCCGGCGCAAGCTGCCCGGTGACTTCATAGCTCTTGCCCAGGCCTGAGTGCATACGATTTGCCAGGGGCGGGTTCGGGTTAACGTAAGCGTAGCCGCCTTTCCAGAGCCGCGTTGGATAGCTGCCCGAACATGGCGACCAGGGGGTAGGCGTCTGATCCCCAGCCATTTCTGCCGGGGTGAGTGTTACAGCCGGTGTGGGCGCGTAGGCTGAGGCAGGTTTGCCGGTCTTTGCCAGCGCCAGACCGTCGAACTTCGCGCTGACCGTCGGAAACACGTACAGGCTCACATCCACCGAAACCGATTGCGCGTCTGGCCGGAGAGGACCATTCAGCCAGACTGCCGCGCGCTGTTCTTTCAGTTTGACCTCGGCGCTCACGTTGTTGAGAACATCATGGAACTCGTCTCTTAGCGCCACTCCCACCGAAGAACGCGCCTCAGAAGGCTCAAGCAGTTCGATGGATAGAAAGGTGCGGTCGGTTAACGCCGCCAGATGGTCCAGGCGGACCCTGAGAAGGCTGTTTTTTGCATAGCTTTGCTCCATCGTGACCGGGTCTAGCACCGCGCCGGTCAGCCCCCAATAACTTGCCTGCCACCCGGCAGTCTCATCCTGGCGCAGAGTCAGTTTGCCTTCCAGGGTAAACGGCGTATCCCAGATCAAGCCGCGCAGCACAAAATCGCTCTCTGTGCCGGGCGCGGGCCAGGATGTTCCAGAAATGTCAAAATTGGTGCGCTGCACATCTCCGACCGGTTTTATGTCATAAGAGTTGATCACAAATCCGGCCTGGGCGGCCAGGAAAGCCGGGTCAATTTTTGGCATGGTATCGGGCGCGGTCCATTTTGCCAGTGCCTGGTAATCGCCAGACTGCCAGGCGGAAAAGTACGCCTTTGCCGCGATCTGCGCGGCCTCGCGTGCGGCTTCTTTGCTCTGCGCGCCGACCACCGTAATCTGATCCTTCACCGGCTGGATAACCGTGACGTTGACCCGCTTCACTTCCACATTTTTCCGATCAACGACGTGCGTCAGTGTGGTGCCCTCTTCGATGCCATCCACCCCCTTTTGGGCAATATACTCCAGCCCTTCGATGAGATCAGACGCCTGTTTTGTGATTTCCTGGTGCGGGATCGTAACCCGCGCTGCTGTTTTCTGTGACCAGGTATCGGATGAAACTACGCTGCTGTCAGCCAGCCGCCAGCCGTCTTTTTCCTTGTACAGCGTTACTTTGGTTTGAATACGGTTCGGCAAATCATTCTCCTGCCAAACCGCAGTGACAAGGACGGAGGCCGTATTTCCATGGACTTCGCCTTCTTCAAAGTTCAGGTTGATACCCTTTTGGTCATAAGACAAGGCGCATGGATTGCCGCCGGTAGAAACCGACAGGGAGCGAATATTCTCCGACCAGAGGCTCAAGGCAGTGGCTTTATCGCCCTGATCGCAGGCCGCGAAATAAGCTTTCACGACATCCACCGGCGACTGCGCAACAAACGGCAACTGCGACAAAGCGCTGCAAGCAAAGAGCGCAAAAGAAACAAACACGATCAAGAACAAGGCGGGTTTTTTCAAGGTCGACTCCTTACACAAGAATGATTTCGCGCGGCTTGCGACGGTTTGGGCGTAGGGGAAACCATCGGCTTCACCACGATCAGATGTTTTCCATGCGCCCGGCCAGATCTGCCAGGGTTGGCTCGGTGTAGATCATCACCGTATTCAAGCTGCGGTGCCCCAGGAGCGACGCCAGGCCGCGCAGATCGCCGGGGTTGTTTTCCAGATAGCGCGTGGCAAAGGTATGGCGGCACACGTGCGGGCCAAACGGCTCGACGCGCGCCAGCAAGGCGTATTTCTCCAGAATGCGGTTGATGGCGCTGCGATCCTGGAGATCGCCGCGCTGCCCGGCCCAGAAAGAATCATTCCTGCCGCTCCGCGCCTGGTTCTGCTCCAAATAGGCGGTCAGCGCCTTGCGGACGTTGACCGTCAGCGGAATATCCCGATGCCCGGAGTCTTTGCCTTTGCGCACCACCAGTTTGCCGCTGCGCTCGCCGATCTCGACATCGCCCACGCACAGATTGAGCAGCTCAGTGACCCTTACGCCGGTGCCAAGCAGCAGCTCGACGATGGCAATATCCCGCAGGCTGCCGGACTGGTGTACTGCGCGCAGGAACAAACGCTCCGCGCGTTTATCCAGCGCCTTTGGTTGAAGATTCTCCAGGCCCAGGCTCTTGACCCCTTCCAGCGGGTTTTTTGTGACCAAGCCCTGGGCTGCCGCCCACTTGAAAAACGAACTCAGCGCAGCCAGGCGCTGGTTGATGCTGGCCGGGCGCGCGCCCTGGACTGCCTGCTGGTAAGAGCGCCAGTCCACCACGTCGCGCTGGATGACGGCGGCTGGCGCAAAATCTGCACCGTAGGATTGGCGGTTCCAGGAGATGAAGTGTTCCAGGCCGCGCCGGTAGGAGGCCAGCGTTTTCGGGTCGATCCCGGCGGTGCCCAGGGCGGCCAGCCAGTCTGATATGGGTGCAGGAGTGTCCATTGTGGGGGTCCGTTTTGTTATGTTGCGAAAATTTCCAGGGTTACAACGCTGATTGCTGCCGATATTTTCCCACGCAAAGCCAAAACCCGCAACATAAGAAGCCTTATGTTGCGGGTTTATGTCGCCAGTTTTGCGCGCTCCGACGGCTGCGCGTTAAAAAGCAAACGTCGGCCTGAGGGGGGCAGGTCGACGTTTGCGGGTTCATTTTACCGCTTTCGGCAGACGTGTCAAGGATTTTTCCCCTGATTTTGCGGGGAATTTAAATTAATTTCCGTATGCTCGTATTCCAGTAGTTCAGTAGTTCACTCGCCTTTTATACCCGCCATATATGGGTTTTTAGTGGCAAATTTATTGCAAAAGCCCGACATCTGGCGGGTGTTTAAGTGAACTACTCAGTGAACTACACCCCTAAAAAGTAGTTCACTCGATTTGGCGAGTAGTTCACAAGTAGTTCAGTAGTAGTTCACTTGTAGTTCAGTCAAAATACCCCCATATATAAACTAAAAGAATAGAAAAATGATGATTCATTCCATATATAGGGGGTATTATTTTGAGTGAACTACTGAACTATAGCAGAACTGCATCCCTTAAGCAAAAATCCCTTTTTCGCCTTCCTGGCAGGAATCAAAAGAGCCTGGCGTCATCACCAGGCTCTTCGATTTGCGTTACTTCTCCGGGTTTACCAACGATACCCCATACAATTGCTCCACAACCCGAGTATCTACTTCCAATATGCGCTGGTTGGCCCCGGCGCAGAACTTGGTCACTTCCACCTGCCGCTCCCCTACCCGGATAAGTATTCCAGGCACCTGGCTCAACTGGCGGCGCAGGGCATCCGGCATAATGTCCAGGTTCTCGTCCAGCCCGCGCCAGAATTCCTTGGCCCTGGCGAGACAGGCTTCTGTACGTAGGTAAACGACTTTCCCATCTCCCGGTTCATAATAGCCCACAAGTTCTGCGTATACCGGCGATTCGTACTCCACCAACTTGGTCCGTGGGGCCAGATAAACTTTACGCTGCTCAAGCAGGGCTGTAAGCGCGGTGAAGAACTTACGCACCGGCGATTCGGCGGCCACCTGCTCGGCCTGACTGCGGATGATCTCCAGCAGCGCGGCATTGTTCTCCTCGATCAGTTTGTCAGCTTCGGCGGGAGAGACCAACCCCAAACCCTGGAAACAACGCAAAGCCACTTCCTGGGCAGCAGATAACACGCCATAAGCATCGGGCAGGCGGTTTTGCAGCCCACCCGCCTGGCGCGTCACCTGGCTGGCTGCATCCACCATCGATGGAAATGTTTCAGAGATTCGTTCCCAATGTTCGGCCAGATACTGCACGTAGAGCGACATGGCCTGCGCCAGTAATCCCTGTTGGGCCTTTTCCTGGAGCGCATTCAATCGATTATCGTCAGCCTGCTCACCGGATGTGGGCAGAATGTCACCAGGCTCCACGCCAACGTAGATCATGCGCCCCACAATGCTTTGTCCCACGAGCGGATTTTCGGCAGTCATCAGCACCAACCCGCGAGGGAATCGCGTGGCCTGCTGGGACAAATCTGCCCGCGAACGCCCACGCGCCGAACGGTTGCCTACCGAGCGCACCACGTAATGCGCTTTTTTGTGCATGGCGTGGGCATCGGCCAGGCTGGAAAACTGTGGGGCAAAGTCGTCGATCACCAGCGGGACATCCTTGGCCAGGAACATGGCCGCTTCAATCGCCGTTACCGTGGATGTCCAGTCCACGGGCGCGTGGTAATCACGCCCCTGGATGAAGCCAGCGCCGAAATGAGTCAACGCCAGGTGTGAGATCGTGGATTTGCCGCTTTGGGTGGTGCCATAAACCGAAATCACAGCATTCAACGGGCGCAGGCTGGTCAGCGGAGCGGCGTACATGGCGGCCCAGATCGGCGCCGTCACCTTGCGCGGGCCGAGCGTCAGAAAATCCAGGCTGGCGCGCGCGGCATCCGCGTTCGCTATGGGCTGCGGCAGGGCATAATGCCGCAGGTTGTTTGCGCCCAAATCCACACGGATTTGGTCGTCCAAGCCATCGGGGGTCAGCCAGCCGCAGGCACTCAGGAAACCGCGCCGGCCTTCGCTCTCCGTCCAGCCTGTGAACGTGTACAGCCGCTCGCGTTGCACGTTCTTTTGCGAGACTTCCTGGATGGCGCGGGCAATCAGGTAGGATTTGCCCGGCGGCAGGTAAATGATCGGACGCATGCCCCAGTTGTCGGGGATCCAATCCAGCTTGCCAAACGAACGCGCATCCACCTGCACGGATTGCAACAACTGGCTGCCAGCCAGACCGCCTTCAACACTATAGCGCACCGTGGGCGGGTTCAGACCGTCGTCCACGATCAACTCGTGGCTGATGCGCGCCCAGAAGTTGCCGAGCGGCTCTCCCATGAAGTGCAGGCGGCCTTCCTTGATTTCGGAATAGAGCAGGTCCGCGCCCGGCTCGTTCTGTTTCATCAGCCGCTTGATATCGCGCTTGCTCAGGTCGAATTTGCGCTCGATGGCGCTACAATAGCGCGCTTGCAGGGTTTCAGGCAGGCTGCCCAAATGAACGGCAATGACCTGTAGATGAGAATCGAGTTCAATAAGCGGCGCGCTGCGGGCCTGCTCGATCAACACATCCAGCCAGGGCTGCGCAGACGCCAGGTGTTTGTCCAGCAGGTCGGCCGTCAAGCCCTGCTGCAACCAGGCATTCATGTCCTTATGAGGCAAATCTTCGGGGACCATCGTCAGCGGGCCGATGCTTTCGCACAGGCGCGCCGTGTTTTTCGCTTTGCGCTTGCGGATTTTATCCTGCTCATTTGCAACCAGGTTGGCCTGTAGCAGGTCATTGTCGAGCGCCAGGTAAACCACCCGGAATCGTCGGATGTGCTCGATTTCTTGCGGCGGAATATTGCCCACCCCACACAACCCCAACGCGGAGCGCCCGGTCTGCCGCGAACTTTCGGCATCTGCCTGGCCTTCCACGACCATCAGGTTGGTATCTCCCGGAACGAGCGCCCAGTAAACCTGGCGCTCTCCCGGCAGGTTGCGTGATTTGTCGTCCGGGTCAACCGGATTCAAGCCGCGCGCAGAGAAATGGACGACCCGTCCATTCCACGTATGGGGATAGATGATGTATCCATCCGGCGACGCCGCTTTCCCATTCGCATTGGCAGTGAAATCCAGGTCGTCGGCGCGCAGCAAGCCGCTTTGGCGGGCAAGAGCCAGGTCGACCCCGGCTTTTTGCAGGTATTGGAACAAGCCGTTATCCGTTTTGCAGAAACCCCACCCGGCATTCCGCAGCGTCTTTTCGGTAAATCTGCGTTCGTTGATCAGCCAGGCGCGCGCCGGTTGGCCTTCTTCGTCCCACAAGCGGGATGCGAAGTAGCGCGCCGCTGCGTCACGGACATCCGCTCGTTTGCGCTGTTCGTTCTCCGCCTGGATATCCTGGGGCGAGAATCCCAATTCGTCCAAACCCAGCCCAACGTGTTCGGCCAACCGCTTCACCGCCTCGATGAAATCCACGTTTCCCCCGCGGCGGACAAAATCGATTGCGTCGCCGCCGGTGTTGCAGTCGGTGTAGCAATGCCAGCGTTCACGCCCATCGTCGTCTTTGTAGATACTAAAGGCGTTGGGATTCTTCCCCCCGTGCAAAGGGCAAGCCCCGCGCAGTTCCCGCCCGCTCTGATGCAGTTTTGCACCGGCTTGTTGGGCCAGTTCGGCCAGGTCGACCCGGGAAAGCAGTCGCTCGACGTTTAACGGGGTAAATGCTGTGGTATGATGGGCCTTACCGTTTTGGGACGCATTTGCGTTCTTTGAAGTTGCCGCCGGTTGCCGCCTGGCGGCATTGCTTTTTAAGTCCATAATGTGCTACTCCTCGTGTTTGATGATCTACCGCTTGTGCGGTATGCTGTAATCGATCCCTTTCAAACTCGCCCACAGATCCTGGGCCGCATTTTCATAGGGCAATTGTCCTTTGGCTACTTCATCCAGGGCAGACTCCATTTGGGCCGTATAAGCCAGGTCGAATAGACCCGGGAAGCGCCCTACCAAAAACTCACATACTTCCCGCCCTCTTTGGGTTACTCGAAGCTGCCCATCCTGCTCACGCTCGACGTACTTGCGCGAAAGCAGCGACTCCACGATCAGCGCATACGTCGCCGGTCGCCCGATGCCCTTTTCGCGCAGCGCGCGGATCAGGCCCGCTTCGTTCAACCCGGATTGCCTGCGCGCGCGGACTTTCTTCGGGCGCACACGCTGCCCGATCTCCAGCGCCGCCAGCGTCCCTTTCCCATCCAGGACGGTGTCTTCCGGCTGCCAGGCTTTGCGCCAGCCCGGCTCGATCAGTTCCTTTTCCACTGCCTGTATCTTCATGCTTCCACATCCAAACCGCTGGTTTCGATACGGGCGGAACTGCACCGCCCTACTCAACCAGCTTAGTTTTCTACATCGAACAGAACGGTTGTCACGCGGTAGCGCGCCGGTTTAAGAAAGGACGCCACGTAGCGCCCCCAGATCAGGCGGTAGAGCGCGCGCAGATCGGCGTTGTATTCTTTGGGCAGTTCGTCCGGCAGCCGGGCCGCGGACGTGGGCCGGATGGCTTCGTGCGCGCCTGCCTGCCCATATTGCGCGCCATTCCGGGATGCGAGCGCAGACGAACCGTGCAGCAGCCCGACCAGCTTGCGGCCTTCGTCCGCCGCTTCGGGAGCGACGTGGGTCGAGTCGCTGCGCGGGTAGGTGATCAGGCCGTTCTCGAAGAGCAGTTGCGCCGTTTGCATGACCTTCGCGGCGGACCAGCCCGGCAACTGCACGGCGTCTTCCAGGAGCGTGGCGGTGGTGTAGGGCAGCGGCGCGTCTTCATCCACGATCTCCTGGCACTTGTCGGCCACCACGAGCGCAACATTGCGCAGCTCGTCCGGGCGCATTTTGCCGCCCACCGGCGAGACGGTGATCGTCACAGCTCGATCTCCACCATCGTGGATGTGGTGCGCTCGGCCTCGGCCAGGATGCGCAGCGCCGCCGTCTGCACACGGCCCGCGCTCAGGTCTTTGCCCTTGACGTGCTTCCACAGCACCGGCGAGACGATGTAGCCTACCAGCCGGTCCATTACGCGCCGGGCAACGGCGGCCTGCACCAGGCGGATGTCCAGGCGGCGCGGGTTCTTCAGCGCTCCCTGCACGGCGCGCTCGGTGACTTCGTGAAAAGTCGCGCGCCAGACTTCCTTGCCCTCCATCTCGGCCTTGAAGACCTGGCAGACGTGCCAGGCAATCGCCTCGCCTTCCCGATCCGGGTCGGTGGCGAGGTAGATTTCCCCGGCGGCGCGGATTTCGGCGCGCAGCTCACGCACCAGGTCTTCGCGTTTGGGCTGGATGACGTAGCATGGCAGGAAACCCTGCGCCACATCGATGCCAAGTTCGCCTTCGGGCAGGTCGCGCAGGTGGCCGAAACAGGCGCGGACGGTGGTGTCCTTGCCCAGCACGGGCCGGGCATAACGACCCACCAAGCGGGCCTTCACGGGCGATTCAACAATGACCAGCGTCTTCACAACTTTTTCAGTCCTTGCAGGTTGCACAGCGCCTCACGGATGGGTTTATGAACGCCTTCCAACTTCCAGGGCAGGGCATCCAGGGTATCCGGGAAAGTCTGGGCGAGTTCCTCGCGCCGCACCAGGCTGGTCACTACCATCCAGGTATCGCGCTGCACCTGGTCGGCGACCACGCCAGCCACCAGGCGCGCCAGCGCCAGACGCAGCGGCAGGTTCACCGGCTGGACTTCGTTCGATGGGAACGGGACGAAGATTTCAGGCGGTTCGCCTTCCGAGATCGACCAAGTCTGTGCTGGCACGTCTTCAGCAATGAACTGCATGTATCCCCAAACCGTTCCACCGCCCACCATGCCCTGAATGCCCGGAAGGCGCACGCGCTGCGTCCAGGCTGAACGGAACCACCAGTGGGTGACACTGGGGAAAGCTTCGGCAAAGGCCAGATCGCGCCAGAATTGATACGGCGATGTCGTGTTGTGCCCGGCATGTTCCACCTCTCTAAAGTCTTCCCATAAAATTACTCCACCCGGCGTCCATTCGATGCCGGTGCCGAGTTTGGGCTGGTACACGTGCCCGGGGGCCATTCGTTCTTTCATTGTTTTTCTCCTTTGGTTTTATCTGCGTCAATCTGCGCAATCTGTGGATAAATGTTTTTCACCGCATGCTCTTGAAAATAGACGCCAACCGCTGCGCCACGGCTTTGGGCATATCGCCCAGGTTTTGGATGGATGTCCAGTTGCCTTTGCCGTACAACTGATCCATCGTTTCGGGGTCCTGCACCGTTCCCAGAAAAATGCCAAAGGTCAGGATGCCGTTCGTCCGCGCCTGACGCAGGCTGCGCGCGGATTCTTCGTGGTCACTGAGATCGCCATCCGAAAGGCAGATCATCATGCGGTTTTTCTCCTCGCGGGCCAACAGGGACGAGTGCGCCAGCCCGGCCGTGTCGTTGAAAAGTGTCCCGCCCAGGTTGCCGGAGGCCAGGTAGGCGGCCCGTTTGGGGGCAAAGGGTTCATTCATGGCCTTGACTTGGGCAGTGTATGAACCAAAGGCGCGCACTTCATGCGGCATGTCGAGCAGGTCGAAAGTGTCTCCCAATACCCTCACCGCGTCGTAGAGTTCCTTGCTTTGGATGTGCCCGCCCATGCTGCCCGACATATCCACCGCGATGCTGGCCACGAACGATGTTTGCGGGCGCTCTTTAGTGGCGGTGTAGATGTCGTCCATGCCTTTGTAGGCGCTGACAAGCTGACGGCGATCAAGTTTGCCATCCACCTGGCGGCGCAGGCGCTGCTCGGTTTGTTCGCGGATGGCCTTGAGCGGTTTTGCCATCAGGCTGGCAACCTGGCGGTGGCGCGCGCGGCGCTCGTCCAGTTCGGGGTGCGGGGCGTCGTCAATGGGCAGTTCAACTTCAACGGAAACGGGCATTCCGTCCGCGCCGCGATAGCGCTGCGTCATCGAACCTTTTTCGGGCAGCGGGCGGTGCAGGGGTTTGCCAATCGTGCCCGCCCGGCTACGTCCGCGCACGCCGCTTTCGATGGCGGCTGCCGCGTCGCGCTCCACTGCGGCCACCGCTGCATCGATGCTTTCGTCCCCAAAGAGCCACTCGTTTGATTCGTCGTTGTCCGGTTGCGCCGCAGCGCCGTTTTCCGGTTGATCAGCGTCAGAGGATGCGCCTTTTTGTGGCTCATCATCGGGACGCGCCCCAGCCCCAGCGACGCTGGGTTCGTCATCCTGTCGCCCGCCGCCTGCGCGGCCCTTGCGCGGTTCGTCGGGGGATGCGCCAACCTCGGTGCCGCCGGGTTCATCGTCTTGAGACCTGCCGCCCGTACGGCCTTTGCCCGGCTCATCCTGTTGAGCGCCGCCGCGCCCGGCGCCGCTGCCCGCTTCGGGTTGGGAGCCATCCTTACCGCCTGAAGCGCCCGATGAGTCTTGACCTTGTCCAGATTTGCCGCCCTGCCCGCCGCCAGACGACTGCCCGGCAGATTGCCCGGCGCCGTGCGGCATCTCGCGCGAATAGTCCTGCTCCTTGGGCGGCAGGTGGATTAGCCCTTCCTCTTCGAAGCGCCGCGCCAGGTGGACAGAGGCGCGATACGCTTCCTCGGGATCGCCATGCACAGCTCGCCTCACCACCGGCTCCAGCTCCTCGAAGAGCGTTCGCGCGCGGGGGGACATGCCCTCGCGCACTTCGGATCGGACGCGGAAATACGGCAGGCTGGTGTAGAGCAGCGCCCAGAAAACCTGCTGGTCTTCTGGGACGCCTGCGCCAACTTCCTCGCCCCAGCGCGGCTCAAGGCGGCAGCTCGCCGCCAGGATTTCGGCAGCGCCCGCGTAGTTCTGCGCCACCCGGCGTTCCATGCGCCCATCCTCCACAATGTTGTAGAAGCGCGGCAGCATGGCGCGGCCTGCTTCACTTAATTCACTGGTTTCTTTCCCTTCGTGGACGGCCAGCACCCGCTCCCAGACGCCGGTGGGCGTGAATTGCTCGTGGCCGAGTTCATGGTAGATACCCGCCCTGGTTACGACCAGGTTATGACGCGGGTCGGCATTGCGGCCCAGCGGGTACGGGTCGGCGTAGATCGTGCCCTTCATGTCGGTGGCAAAGCCTTCGCCTTCCTTGAAAACCACCCGGCGCGGCTTGCCGATCAGGCCGGTGGCGATGCGGCTGTACAGGCGCGCCAGGTCCTGGTTGGCGAGTAAATCATCGTCATCTTCGAGCAGCGGCGAGACGCCCTCCAGGGAACGCTCACGGCGCTCGCCGCGCCGGTTCAGCCCGGCGTTGTTGTAGCCATAACGATCATAGCCATCGCGGTCGTAGCCGAACATGTCGAAACCGTCTTTGGAATAGCCATCCTGGTCGAAACCGCGTTCGTTGTAGCCGTATCGGTCGAAGCCGTCCCGGTCACGGCCAGTTTCATCGTAGCCGCAGGTGTTGTCGTAACGCGGATCAAAGTCCGGGTTAAGCGGCGACGCTAAAATCGGCGCGATGCGTCCATCGCCCTGCACCAAGCCGGAGTGATAGACAAAGACTGTCTCATCCCCAAAAGCCGGGCAGGCGTGCGCCCGCCCGCCGGTGAACTGGCCGCAATGCGGGTTGCGCTGCTCCCCTGGCGCTCGATGGGAGGCAGGGCATACCCATCCGCGCGGGCGGCAGGCTGTTTTGCCATACTTCTGTAATTTTTTGTGGCTTGGGAAAAGTTACACTTTAAGCGCGCCGGGGAAACCGGCATGAACATTCTCCATCATGCTGTAGATCATACCAACCCCGGCAAAAGGAGGCTTATTGAGCGATTTGGCAACGATGAAGGCAAGGCAAGCCTGCCCCACAAACTTTATGACAGGCGTTCGATTGGAACCAGTGTGGAGCTACTGTGGAGCTACACACTCAAATCAATGGTAAAAAAGGAGCATAAGATTATGGCAAGGATCGTTTTAAACCCTGCAATCCAGGTCATTAGCGGCAATGTGGCCGGGTTTGTCTATCGCCAGCAAGCGGATGGTTCGGTGGTTTTGGCCAGGCAAGCCCTGCCCGACCCCGGCCGCGAGTTGAGTGAAGCGCAGTTGGGCCAAATGCAGAAGTTCAAAGAAGCTTCGGCGCGCTACCGCCGCCTGTTGGATGACGAGGGCGTGGAGGCCGCTTACCAGAAGTTGCTGACCGAGCGCGGCTTGACCGGACGCCTGCGCGCGGTGGTGATCGGCGATATTTTGAGCGCGCCCAAGATCAACACGGTGGACCTGTCCAAGTATCACGGCGCAGTAGGCGATACCATCCGGGTGATGGCCGAAGACAATGTGGGGGTTTCGCGCCTGCAGTTGAGCATCCTGGATGCAACCAGCGGGCAAACGGTGGAGAGCGCCGAAATGGATATGAAGGGCCAGGTGCTTGGCGCTGTGGAGTGGGTCTATACGGCGACGGCGGCATTAACGGCCAGCCACGCGGCGCAGGTGGAGATCACGGCTTACGATCTGGCGGGGAATGAGATCAAGGCCAGCGAGGATCTGCCCGCGGCGTAGCATGTCAAGAAGGTGACAGTCACCTTGCAAGTTTTTGAATATCAAACGACAGCCATCCTGTGAGGGGTGGCTGTTGGCTTTTGGAGTGGGGGAAATTCTATATATGAGGAAGGGTGGGTCAGGTATCCTTACGATGCCCAAGTCTTTTTAGCATTGAGGTCATAGCTGCTGTTCGCAGTAGATTTGTTTCAAAAAACTCGACACAAATTCAGTACATTTGCCTATTCCCTTTGAGTGTAAAAATCTGTACAATGAATATCGAGTGGAATTATCTCTTCGCAACTTTGCATTCGATCAATTCACCGCAGCAGCGGGGGAACCTACTCAAGAAGCAAGATGAAATCTGCCATATCGCC
>JBARBA010000732.1:0-2642 GCA_049792555.1 Anaerolineales bacterium | reverse complement strand
GCGTGGACACGGTCGTCGAACTGGATGGCGAAATCTTTGGAAAGCCGCGCGACTCCGCGCAAGCTGGAGAAATGCTAAGCGCCCTCAGCGGGCGCACCCATAAAGTCGTTTCAGGGATTTTCCTGTTGCGTTTGCCGGACGGCTCCACGCGTGCGGCAGTGGAAAGTACGTCCGTCACTTTCGCCCCGCTCGATCGAGTGGAAATCGAAACTTACATCGCCACCGGCGAGCCGCTCGACAAGGCCGGCGCTTACGCGATTCAAGGGCGTGCAGGCCGGTATATTACAAGGGTCGAAGGTTGCTATTTCAATGTAGTGGGATTGCCGCTTGCTCGACTTCATGCACTGCTCCGCGAGCTTGGGTGGCAGAACGAGGCGAGCGCATGAAATAAAAAAGGCGGCCCCACGGGCCGCCCAAATCAAAGATTTTGCGCCAAGAAAACGACTAAGAAGAGTTACTTCTTTTCAGTAGTCTGTGGCGTGGAAACAGCAGCAGGAGGTGCCGCCTGCGCCGTGGTTGTCGTCGTGGGTTGATCGTCGCGCATCCCGCCCTTGAATTCGCGGATGCCCTGGCCCAGCCCTCGCATCACCTCGGGGATCTTCTTGCCCCCGAACAGAATCAATACGATCAGCAACACGACGCCAATATCCATCGGGCTGTCAAAGATCAAAGCTGCCGAAAGGTGCATTAGATGGAAATCCATATCGTCCCTGCCTTTTGAGTCGTCAACCGCCCGTCTGGCGGAACTTTTTCCGGCTCAACGGATGCCCTGAATTATACCAACCGGCATATCAAAGACAATGCAAATTAAGATGCCGCGAGCGCTGTGTGCGACAATCGATCTTCGGGTGGAGCAAAACCCCAAAAGGATCACCGACCACAGTACCTCAACCACGAGAGAGCGCCGCGGCAATCTCATCCACTATAGCGCGCGCTGCGGATTCCGGGTCCGGCACCGCGGTGATCGGCCTGCCGACGACCAGATAATCCGCTCCATCACGAATGGCATCCGAGGGGGTCGCGAAGCGTGCCTGGTCGTCCGCTTTTCGCTTTCTTGCGCCGACCGTACCTCCGCCAACCACCGGCCGAACACCAGGGACCACGATCAGAAAATCTGTCCCGCAAGCACGTCGTAAAGCCCGAATCTCCTGAGGAGAGGCGACTACGCCGTCAAGGCCAGCCTGCTGAGCAATCCTGGCCAGCTTCACAACGCGCGTTGACGCCGGACCCGCGATGCCCACCTCCCGGAGTGCCGTATTATCCATGCTTGTAAGAATCGTAACCCCAAGCAATTTAGGGCGCTGCGCCTTTGGCAGTTTCGAACTGTCCCGGGCCACAGCTGTCGCGCGCATCATTGCGAGGCCTCCCAGGGTATGAATGTTCAGCAAGCGCACCCCGGGTAAATTGCAAGCGGCAGACACCGCTCCTGAGACCGTATTAGGGATGTCATGATACTTAAGGTCCAAAAATATGTCAGGTCCCAATTGATGGATTTTATCGAGCGCCGCAGGTCCCGCCGCAGTGAATAAGTGTATATTTATCTTAAACATGCCAATAAGAGAGGACAGTGGCTGGGCAAATTCGAAAGCGGTTTCAAGAGATGGGAAATCGAGAGCTACGATCAGTTTTTGGCGGGCTCGATCAGTCAGGGGCGTTTTGGCACCTCGAGGAGTTCGATTCGCAATCGTGCGACGCCCCGATCCTGAATGCCCAATTTGCAGGCGACTAAGTATGACACGTCAAGTTCGCGGTCGTCTGCAAAGGGGCCTCTATCGTTGATTCTGACCAATTGGGCTGTGTGGGTCCTGGTGTTGGTAACACGGATCAGGGAGCCGAAAGGAAGGTCTGGGCTGGCCGCTGTGGAGGCATACATGTCATATTTCTCGCCGTTAGCCGTCTTACGGCCTTGAAACTTTCCCCCATACCAACTGGTCTTTGCAGACCAAACTCTAATCGGCTTAATGGGTTGGGTGGGGTGCGCCACCAAGGGGGCTTCAAGTCCCTGGGCCATAAGGAACATCAAAGGCAACCAGCGAAGGGCGGCCCAAATCATGAAAAGTCGCCTACGCATTATGCTCCCCCAGAATCACAAACGCACAAAAATGGTACCATCTGTTTCCGTGTGATTCAAGAACAATCGACTCGAATCGAAGATATTAAACTACTGATTTTATTGACCTTATTTGTTTTGCAGTATCTTTCCACAGCCTGCACAAGCCTTTCACACACATCGGGTTGAGCAAAATTCGCCGTCCCAACCTGGATTGCCGTGGCCCCGACGATCATGTACTCCAGAACATCCTCAGGTCTCTCAATCCCGCCCAAGCCAAGAATCGGGATATTGACTGCCCGGCTGGCCTCGTACACAAGCCGGAGCGTTATGGGCCTAATCGCCGGGCCTGAAAGCCCCCCCATGATTCGGCCGAGCCTCGATTGCCGTGTCTGGAGGTCAACACTCATCGCTTGATAGGTGTTTGCCACCGTCAGAGCATCCGCACCGGAATCCTCAGCAGCGCGGGCAATCGCGCCTATATCGGTCACGTTGGGAGAGAGTTTGACCCAAAGGGGACGCCGGGCGGCGCGCCGGGCTCTAGCCACCACCTCAGAGACCATTTGTGGATCGCTTCCGAACTGGATTCCAC
>JBARBA010000731.1:0-3071 GCA_049792555.1 Anaerolineales bacterium | reverse complement strand
CCCGTTCACTGTCACCTTCACTGCCATTGGTGCCCAAGACGGCTGGATACTCGAATCGTCTGAAAACAGTAACGTGGGTGGCTCAATGAACAGCAGCGCCACAACCTTCAATCTGGGCGATGACGCCGCGAAGAGACAATATCGCGGCATCCTGTCCTTTGGCACTGGCGTCCTGCCGGATAACGCCGTCATCAGCGGCGTCGCGCTCAAAGTCAGGCAGCAGGCCATCGTCGGCGGCGGCAACCCGGTAACCATGTTCCAGGGCTTCATGTTCGATGTCAAGAATGGCTTCTTCGGTACTGCCGCAACGCTACAAACCGGCGATTTCCAGGCCGCCGCCAGCGCATCGTATGGCCCCTCCGCGCCTGCCCCGGTTGGCGGCTGGTACAGCTTTAACCTGACCGGCGCGAAAGCCTACGTCAACAAACTGGCGACGGCTTCCGGCCTGACGCAAATCCGCCTGCGCTTCAAGCTGGACGATAATAACAACGCGATTGCCAACTATCTCAGCCTGTTCAGCGGGGACGCCCCGGCGGCCTCGCGTCCGCAGTTGATCGTTACGTACTATGTTCCGTAGGAACATGTCTTGTAAGGATTACGCGCCGCAGGAATGAAAGAAGACCTTCGAGTTCCCGGCCTCCTACGGGGGCAGGAGAACTCGGAGGTCTTCTTTGCAGGGGCCCAAAGACTTCCGAAGTCTCGAAGACTTCGGAAGTCTTTGGGTAAATGCGGGGTCTGCTTCCCGGATGCGGCGCGCAGGGCCACTTTGGCGATATCGTGGTATAACAGCGCTGTTGATGGGACCATGAATATTCACCATCTCATAGGAGCAGCCAGAATGAAATTACCCCAGTTTATTCGCAAACTCGTGCCTCTTTCGATCGTGGTCTTCGTGCTTTCGTGCATCGCGTTCGGCTTTCTTCTCATATCCCCATGGCCCTGGCTGGCAGCCGTGTCAGTGGTCCTGTCGGGAATATCTTATGTTATCTTTATGGGCGCTGCCACCTTCGTCCGCATCATCGAGAATGCGCTCTTGCGACAGTTCGGCCAACCGGCTACCGCGACGGTTCTGGACTTCTATGGAATTAAAACGGGGACCAGCCATGGGTGGACAACGTATGGTGGTGTGCGCGTCAAGCTGGAGGTGCATCCTCCAGAGGGCGGGTCCTTTGAAGCGGTTGCCGAAGATTCTTATGATATAAGTTTGCAGTTGCGGGAGGGGGGTTCAGTTCCCGTAAAATATGATCCAGGCACGAAGGAAGTCGCGCTTGTGGTGCATAAGGTGACGGAAGAGAAAGTGAAAGAGAAAGACTTCTAACGCTCCTTCGGAAAAGAGGCGGGGACAATCTGCCGATCTCTTCGCTGGTTCCCGGTCCGTGTCCACATGGATGCAGACGGATTTGTAGGTAATCACAAAAAAAATTGGGTATTGCAATTTATAAAGAGTGGTGCTAGAATAGGCACAGTTTCGCTCGACCTGCCCCCCTCAGGCCGAGCGAAACTATTTAACGGGCTGTCATCATCCCAAAATGGGGGACGTTATTTTTTGGACGCAGGTCTCAGACCGGCGACCAACGTTGATGGGGCATTTGGCGCTTGACTCACCTTCATAAAGTTCGTATACTTTTCTTATGGAATGCCCGCGAAGGGTATACAAACGCATCCAAAGGGATGCCGCGCTGCGGAGGGCAGGCGTGTGGGATTTTGCCTTTCAAGGTTCTGTTGGCGGAGGAAGCGATGAAAGCAAAGTTTTTGTTCCAGGCAATGGCGCGTATATTCTTAATGATCGTCCTGCCGGGCAGTTTCCCGGCTCCCCAGGCCCAAGCCGCTTTGGCAAAACCGCTGGCAGGAACCTTCACCACCTGCGCCGCGCAGACCCAAATCCCTGTGGCGGAGTGTGGTGCATTGGTGGCTTTGTACAACAGCACCAACGGCGCGGGTTGGACGGATCACACAGGCTGGCTGCAAACAGTTACACCTTGCAGTTGGGCTGGTGTTACTTGTGGGGGTGGAACCAATGTCACGGCGCTGAATTTGGAAAGCAATCAATTGAGCGGTTCCATCCCGGCGGGACTGGGCAACCTGACAAAGCTTGAGGTGCTGTTTTTGTATAACAATGCGTTGAGCGGCTCCCTCCCGGCAGGACTGGGCAACCTGGCAAATCTCACAGACCTGTGGCTGGGTATCAATCATTTGAGCGGTTCCATCCCGGCAGAACTGGGCAACCTGACCAACATCAAGTTTTTGGATTTGTCCAGCAACGCGTTGAGCGGTTCCATCCCGGCGCAACTGGGCAGCCTGGCAAATCTCACGTTGCTGAATTTGTCTACCAATGTTTTGAGCGGTTCCATCCCCGCAGAACTGGGCAACCTGACAAATCTCACGGCGCTAGGGTTGGCTAACAATCAGTTGACCGGAGAAATCCCGGTTTCGATTGTTAATCTTACAAACCTTGTAAATTTGTCCCTTCCTGTTTGTGGGCCGACATCATCTGATCCGGCAGTGCTCAGTTTTATTAAAGCGCGGGTGCCAGACTGGCCAAACCGCCCCTGCCTCATTGCCTCGCTCACTTCCAGCGGCGCACAGGACGGCTGGGTGCTCGAATCGAGCGAAACCAGCAACGTGGGCGGCGCACTGAACAGCGCCACTATCACCTTTAACCTGGGCGATGACAAAACAAAGAAACAGTATCGCAGCATCCTGTCGTTCAGCACCGGGGCCAGCCTGCCGGATAACGCCGTCATCACCAAAGTGACGCTCAAAGTGCAAAAGAGCGCCATCGTGGGCGGCGGCAACCCGGTAACGACTTTCGGGGGCTTCATGGTCGATATCAAGAACGGTTTCTTCGGCGCAGCCGCAGCGCTGCAATCTGCCGATTTCCAGGCGGCCGCCAGCAAAACCTACGGCCCTTTCAAGCCCGCCCCGGTGAGCAACTGGTATACGCTTGACCTGACTGCCGCTAGAGCCTTTGTCAACAAACTGGCGACGGCTTCCGGTCTGACCCAAATCCGCCTGCGCTTCAAGCTGGATGACAACAACGATGGGGTGGCAAACTACCTCAGTCTGTACAG
>JBARBA010000730.1:0-10388 GCA_049792555.1 Anaerolineales bacterium | reverse complement strand
CGACGCGCTGTGCCTTGAGCAGGGTGTCGTCCAGCTTGAAGAGCACATCCCCGGCTTTGACGGCGTCCCCTTCCTGCACGTCCACTTCCAGGATTTTGCCGGATACCTCAGGGGCAATCGAGATTTCAGTGGTTTCCACCGTGCCCGAGGCGGTCAGCGCGCCGGAGGCCAGCGCTGCCGGGCGCATGTAAAAGTACCAGTAGCCGGCTACCGCAGCAGCTATTAACAGGATGACGATGATGATTCTGAGGATTCGATTTGTCATGGGATATTTCCTTTCGTGATTCAAAGATGAATTGTTGCTTTACTCAACTGCCGTCACCGAAGAGATAAAGACGTCCTCCAGGCTGGGCGCAATCCATTCCATTGATTTGACTTGAATATGCTCAGCTTCGAGCAGGGCGCGGATCAATTCCTTGTAATCGCGCGCGTCAGACACGACTGCATGAATTTGCGCGCCGTATAGCGCCACTTCGTCGAGCAGGATTTGCCCGCGCTGTTGCACGGCTTTCAGCGCGCGCATGGCCCGTTCCGGGTCGGAAGTGTTGATCTCCAATACCCGACCGCGCATTTGGGTTTGCTTGAGTTGGCTGACGGTGTCCAGCGCCACCAGATGCCCCTGGCTGATAAAGCCAACCCGTTGGCATAACTCGGCCTCGTCCATGTAATGGGTCGTCACCAGCACCGTCACGCCTTCTTTTGCCATGGCGTAAATCAATTCCCAGAACTGGCGGCGGCTGATCGGGTCGACCCCGGCGGTGGGTTCATCGAGAAAAACAACTTTGGGGCGATGGACAATGGCGCAACCCAGCGCCAGACGCTGCTTCCAGCCGCCGGACAGTGTGCCGGTCAGGGCATTTTCGCGCCCTTTCAGTCCGGCCATCTCGATGATTTCAGGCAAGCGCTGACGAAGCTCGCTCGAAGACAGCCCCTGAACGCCGCCGTAAAAACGGATATTTTCCCTGGCCGTCAGGTCGTTATAGAGCGTGAACTGCTGCGACATGTAGCCCACGCGGGCGTGCATGGACTTGGTCTGGGTGGCCGAATTAAGCCCCAGCACAAAGGTTTTGCCAGAAGTCGGCGTGAGCAGGCCGAGCAGGATGCGGATGGTGGTGGTCTTGCCCGCGCCATTCGGCCCCAGCCAGCCAAAGACCTCGCCCGCTTTCACGCTGAAGCTGACGTTGTCCACCGCGACGAAACCCCCGAAGCGTTTGGTCAGGCTTTCCACCACGATGGGATTTTCCTGGGTCGTCGGGTTGGTCATCATGGGATTTTTCCTGCCGTTTCTGCCTTGCGGATCAGGCTGATGAAGGCTTCTTCCATGCGCACTTCGATCTCGCGGATGGCGTCGTGGGCAATCCCTGCGGCGGTCAGCGCGGTTTCGAGCTGCGCTGTGCGAAGCTGGACGTCGTCCACAAAGACGTGGATTTTTTCGCCATAGGTTTGGACTTCCAGAATGCCATCCAGGCCAGCGCAGAGCGTTAGCGCCTGGGGAAAGTCGGAGGGCGTAAATTCCAGCAGGTGGCCGGGAAGCATGGCTTTGATGTTGGCCGGTGAGTCGCTGGCAATCAGGTTGCCTGCAACCATCAGCCCGATCTGCGTGCAGCGTTCGGCTTCGTCCATGTAGGGCGTGCAGACAAAAATTGTCAGGCCCTTTTCAGCCCGCAGGTTGCCGAGCAGGTTCCAGAATTCCCGGCGGCTGACAGGGTCGACGCCCAGGGTCGGCTCGTCGAGCATGACCACCTGGGGTTCATGCACCAGGCAGCAGGCCAGCGCCAGCTTCTTTTTCATTCCGCCCGAAAGCTGCCGGGCCAGCCGGTTGGTAAAACTGCCCAGGCCGGCAAATTCCAGCAGTTCAGGGATGCGCTTTTTCTGCTGCTCCCGGCTGACGCCCTGCACACCGGCAAAAAAGAGCATATTCTCCATCACGGTCAGGTTGGGAGGCAGCGAAAACTGTTGGGCAATGTACCCCACCCGCTCGCGGATTTTGTACATATCGCGCATCGAATCGAAGCCCAGGATGCTGCTCTCGCCCGCCGTGCGGGTGAGCAGGCCCAGGATGACGCGCGTGGCGGTCGTCTTCCCGGCCCCATCCGGCCCGATCAGGCCGTAGGTCTCGCCGCGCGCGACCTCCAACGAAAGTCCGCCCAACGCCGTCAGCGTTTCCTTACCAATCTTAAATTGTTTGACAAGGTCCTTTGCAAAAACTGCCAGTTCCGCCATATATCCTCGCTCAATCCAGTCGCATCTTGAAGCGCTTGGACGCGATCAAAATCACAACCAGGCTGTAAATGACCAGGGCCAGGGCATCTGCCCATATAAAATCCAATCCCACGCCTTTCAGGAAAATGCTGCGTGAGATGGGCGCAAAATAGGTCAGCGGCACCAGGTTACCGATTAGCAAAGGGACCAGCGGCATCCCGCTGCGCGGGTAGGTAAAACCACTGAGCAGGATGCCAAACAAGAAAAAGACCAGGCTGAGGCTTTGCGCCTCCAATTGGGTGGTGGCGCGGGTGGCGATAAACAATCCCAAGCCCAGGCAAGCGATGATGAAAAGCAGCGACAGAGACAAATAGAGCAACAGGCTGCCCCTGAAAGGGACGCCAAACCAGAGCACGCCCACTACCACCGCCATCCCCCAGACGACGAAGCTCAACATCAACAGCGGAATCATCTTGCTGACGGTCAGTTCAAGCTGCCGGACGGGAGTCGCCAGGATTTGCTCCAGTGTGCCCAGTTCGCGTTCCTTGACGATGGTCAGCGCCGCTTGCTCCACTGCCAGGGTTTGCAGGATCAGCCCGATCACTCCCGGAATGATGAACCAAACATCGACCAGGCCGGGGTTATACAAAACCTGGGAGGATGCAACGATGGGTAAAGCGCTCGTCTGTGTGCTGCTGCGGATGACTGTTTTGGCGACCCACTGCGCGGCGTAGTTCTGCATCACCAGGCCGATGGCGCCATAGGCCGAACGCACGGCGAAACTATCCGAGCCGTCGAGCAAAACCAGCACGCTGGCCGTCCTCTGTTGCAGCCCCACGGCGAACTGCGGCGGGATCACGACCCCGACTTTGGCCTTGCCCTGCCCGATTGCCTGGAGCGCATCCTCCTGGCTTTGGACTTCCATGCTCAAATCGAAATACTGTGAATTGACCAGCGTTTGCACCAGTTGACGGCTCTGGACATCCCGGCTTTGATCAACGACGACCATAGGCAGGTGAATCACGGTCATATTGGCGGCATAGGCATACAGGAAAACCTGGGTAAACGACAAAACCAGAGTCAGGCCAACGTAACGGCGGTCACGCAGCAGTTGGATGGTTTCTTTTCGGATCAAGGCGACGAAACGTTGCAGGCTGAAATCCATGGCATCCTCCTAATCCAATCGTTGCTTGAAAAAGCGCGCGCCGACGAAAAATATTACCGTAATGATTGCCAGGAGTCCCGCCACTTCGGGCCACAGGGCCTCCAGACCGATGCCTTTGATAAAGATGCCGTTGGTGATCGGGACAAAATAGGTCAACGGGAAAAAGTAACTCAAAAAGCGCAGGAGCGGCGGCAGGGAGTAGACCGGGAACATCACCCCCGACAAAAATACCGCGAGCAGATTGAAGAGCGTGGCGACCTGGTTGGCCTGCATTTGGGTCTGGGAAATGCACGAAATGGCTATCCCCAAACCCAGGCCGGCAAAAGCAAAGAGGGTCGCCAGCGCAAGGAACAGGATCAGGTTCCCGCGGAACGGGATATTGAAAATCCATAGCGCAACCGCCAAAGCCGCGACTGTATTGGCAAAAGCAACCGTCAGGTTTGGGATGGTTTTTGCGATCATCAACTCGATGGGACGGATGGGCGTCACCAGGATGGCTTCCATAGTGCCCAGTTCACGTTCGCGCACAATCGCAAAGGCGGTCAGTTTCAGCGCGATGCCGTACATGATGAAACCGATCATGCCGGGGATGACGAACAAAAGGTCCTTCATATCCGGGTTGTAAAGCACCCGGATCGAGGCGTTCATGGGGCTGACGCTTTGGCCGACGAGCTTGACGGCGTACTGCTGCGAAATCGCATTCGCAGACTGGGAGGCGGCCTGGCTGGTGTAGGAACTTGAACCGTCGATGACCATCAAAACGTTCGCGTCCCGCTGTTTGACCCTGTCGGCAAAATCAGACGGGATGACCAGACCGATACCGGCCTGTCCCCCGTCGATGGCGCGGATCGCTTCTGCCTGGTTGGAAACGCTGGAAACAATGTCGAAGGAGCCGGAATCTGTGAACGCTTTCAGATACGACTGGCTGGCCTGGCTGAGACTCTGGTCAGCCACCACCATGGGGATGTGCTGCACGTCGGTGTGGATCGCCACTGCAAACAAGACGATTTCCAGCGGCGCGGCGATGATGAAGGCGATCATCATCGTCCGGTTGCGAAAAAATTGGATGAATTCTTTTTGGGTGATGGCCCAGATGCGTCTCCACATGGCAACTCCTTTTAATTTATGGTTTCGCCTCCGAAGGAGCGATCAAAAGTCCGTTGACGATAAAATCGATCAAAAATTGTCGTGTGCTTGCCAGCGCAGCCGGAGAGTTGAGATCCATGTTCGGCATCAAGGACTTATAGAGGGGCGGGAGCGCCAGGTAAAGCGTGTTCACAAAAATTGCGCCGGAAAGCTGGAGCAGGGGATCGGGTTCCGGGCGGATAAAGCCTGCCTGCTGCAACCGGTTGAGTACCGGCCCAAACTGGTCGATATCATCAAAGTCGCGCTGGGAAAGGATTTTGGAGAAGGTTTGCCAACCTTCGGCCATTTCCCACATGTAGATGCGCTGGATATGCGGATGTTCAAGCAAATAGTCGAAATACCAGCCGATAAAAAAGCCGAGCAACTCCTTGATTTGCGCAAGATCGGACATTTTATCTGCCTGCATCAGGCCGCTCAAGGCTTCATTTTGCAGCGCGCGGGTCTGGTCGTCCGCGCGCCGGATGACTTCGGCATACAAGCCGAGCTTATCGCCATAATATTGAAAGATCAGGCTCTTGTTATAGCCCGCCACTGCCGCAATGGCATCGATGCGCGCGCCATCAAAACCGTGTTCGGCGAATACCCGCTCGGCTGCATCGAGAATGATTTCACGGGTATTCTCGGCATTGTGCGTTCTGCCACGTCTACTTCCAGGGTCGTCCATTTTTTTTCTCCTTCCATCTAACCAGTTAGATTTATAACCAACTGGTTAGATATTACCCTCAAAGGAAATGATTGTCAAGAGGTGAAATAAACCAACAATCGCTGCAAAAAAGCGCGTTCCGGACGCCACATCAGATCGTCGGTATCTTTTCAATATTTGGGGAAATTGTTGTTGAGAGTGGTTTCGATACGGCGGCGGGATAGCACCGTCGCCTACTCAACCACCGATTATTGAGATGATACGATCGTCGGCCCGAAGCTGGCGATGAGAAGGGCCTGAATGGGTATTGACAAGCCGACCGTTTATACTACAATCACCATAGGCTATATCTTATTAAAGGTGATGAACAACTTATGAAACTGACCTCCCGTAGTGAATACGCTCTCCTGGCGCTCGTCTACTTGGCGCGCCACAACAACGACGAGTATATTTCCGTCGATTCGATTGCCCAGGCGCAGGGCATCCCGCCCAAATTCCTCGAGCAAATCCTGCTCGCCCTGAAACGCGCCCACTTCCTGCGCAGCGTCAAAGGCCAGCACGGCGGCTACCAACTGGCAAAACTGCCCAAGCAAATCAGCCTGGCGGAAGTCATCCGCCTGTTCGATGGCGCGCTGGCCCCCACCGACTCGGTCAGCGAGAACTTCTACGAGTCGACGCCGATTGAAAAAGAAAAGAGCCTGACCGCCGTGTTCAAGGATATCCGCGACTACGTCTCCAACAAGCTGGAGATGACAACCATTGCCGATGTGATGGATTGACAGTTCCAGGCGACTTCTCTACAAATGACAGTCACCTTCCCACCGATTGCCGCCCTGCTTATCACAGGGCGGCTTTGCTTTTGTATGGCCAATGTCACACCGGCATGGCCGAATGTCATAATTCAGTCACTGAATTATGAAATGCCGCAGGCAGGGGTATAAAATCCCTTGACAGATCGGCGGCTTTGGCTATAATCCCTATTGAGTTAGTCATATAAAATGAAATTGTCCTTGCGTAGTGAATACGCCCTCCTCACCCTGATCCACCTCTCCCGCCAGAACAACGGCGGACCTGCCTCGTTGGATGCGATTGCTGAAATACAGCACATCCCCTGCGAGTCGCTGGCGGAGATTTTCTCAGTGTTGAGCCGCTCCGGGTATGCCACGCAGAGCAGGGTAGGCGGTCAGGTGCAACTCGCCAAAAGCGCCGGGGAAATCTCGGTGGCCGAGATCATCCGCCTGTTCGACGGGGCGCTCGCTCCGCTGGAACAGGTCAGCGCCAAAGGCTATGCTCCCGCGCCGATGGACAAAGAAGAAAAACTGACCGGGTTGTTCGAGCAAATCCATGAGCAAATTTCAGCGCGCCTGGAAGGCACGACCATCGCCGAACTGGCGTAGTTTTTTTTGCCTATTTATATGACTAAGCAAATAGGATAAATACCAATTTAGACATTATCCATCCAACTTACAAGCACCCGCGCCTGCTAATAACTGGGTTAGTACTCCCAACACTTTAAAGCAGGCCGGGCACAAGGAGAAAAAATGATCGAAACCATCACAATTTTAGGCGGACACAACCGCGCCGGCGTACCCGAAGCCGTGGAACGCATCGACATGAAAATGGGCGATGTGATCAGCATCGTCGGGCCGACCGGTTCGGGCAAGACCACCCTGATCAACGACCTGGAACTGTTCGCCAACGCCAACACCCAAACCGGGCGGCGTGTGCTTATCAACGGCGAGCATCCCCCGATGGAATACCGCGACAACCCGGCCATGAACCCGATTGCGCTGATTACCCAGCACACCACCTTCATGTCCGACCTGCCCGTGCTGGACTTCCTGATGGCGCACGCCGGCATCCGCGCGGTGGAGAAGAGCCAGATGGAAGACATGATCCAAAAAACGCTGGATTTTGCCAACGAACTGACCGGTGAACCGATTGTGCTTTCCAGCCGCATGACCGAGCTTTCGGGCGGCCAAACCCGCGCCCTGCTGATTGCCGACGCGACCGTCATCTGCAACACGCCCATCGTGCTGCTCGACGAAGTGGAAAACGCCGGGATCAACCGCACCCGCGCCATGGAACTGCTGCGCCAATATCGCAAGATTTTCATCTTTGTGACCCACGATCCGCGCATCACGCTGCTTTCGGACTACCGCATCGTCATGCAGGGCGGCTCGATTACCAAAGTTCTCCATACTAATGAAGAAGAACGCACCTTTTCCCACCAGGTCAGCAAGCTCGACGATTTACTCTCCGTCATGCGCGACAAGATTCGCTTCGGCGAACGCCTGAACACTCACGAATTGGAAGGATTAGTAGCATGAAACTCGCCATTTGCGCCGGACCGGCCACGACCGGTAAAAGTTCTGTCTTACGCCACATGATCCGCAAACTACAGGATGCGGGCGACCAGGTGGCTTTCATGAAAATCGACGTGCAGTACGCCGAAGAAGATGAAATTTTCGCCAAAGAATTCGACATCCCCACCAAAAAAGTCTATTCTGGCGAACTGTGCCCCGATCACTGCAACGTGATGGTGTTGGGCGACGCCCTGCAATGGGCAAGCCAGCAAGGCGCGAACGTTTTGCTGGTGGAAACCGCCGGCCTGTGCCTGCGCTGCGCGCCCTACGTGGACGGCGGCCTGGGCATGATCGTGATCGAGGCCACCAGCGGCACCAACCTGCCGCTCAAGATTGGGCCGCTGCTCTCGCTGGCCGACGTGTGTGTTGTCACCAAGATCGACCGCGTTTCGCAGGCCGAGCGCGAGGTCTTCCGCGCCCGCATCCAGGATGTCGCGCCAAACGTTAAAGTGCGCGAAGTGAATGCGCTCTACGGCATCGGCATCGACCCGCTGGTCGACATCCTGCACAACCAGCCCGATACCTGGGACAAGATGATGCTGCGCGGCAACCCGCCGGTCGGCACCTGCACCATCTGCGTCGGCAAGAAGGAAATCGGCTGGCAGTCGCACTTCGGTGTGGTGCGCTCGCTGGAAAACCAGAATTTCTATCGCGGCGAGTAAAGCGAAAACCATTAACCACGAAGGCGCGAAGCCTCAAAGGTTTTGTAAACTTCGTGGCTTGACGCCTTCGTGGCACAGATTGAGACAAACGATGGAACAAATCTATTTCGACCATTCGGCTACCACCCCGCTCGACCCGCGCGTTGTTGATGCCATGCTGCCCCTTTATGGCGACAATTTCGGCAACCCGTCCAGCCTGCATTGGGCCGGACAAAACGCCAAACAATCCGTCGATGAAGGCCGCCGCCAGGTGGCGGAACTGTTCCACGCCCAACCGGACGAAATCGTCTTCACCGCCAGCGGCACCGAGTCTGACAATATGGCGCTGGTGGGTGTAGCCGGCCTGTATGCGCCGCAAGATTGCCACGTTGTCACCTCGTCGTTCGAGCACCCGGCCATCCTGGAGACCTGCAAATACCTCGAAAGACTCGGCTACGCCGTCAGCTACCTGCCGGTGACGCCCGAAGGGATTGTCGACCCGGAGTCGCTCGTCCGGGCGTTGCGCCCCAAGACGCGGCTGGTCTCGATTATGGCGGCCAACAACGTGATCGGCACGCTGCAACCCATCGCCGAGTTGGCGCAGATCACCAAGGCGCACGGCGCGCTGTTCCACACCGACGCCGTGCAGGCCGTAGGCAAAATTCCCCTGCACGTGGATAAGATGCCCATCGATTTCCTGGCGCTTTCGGCGCATAAACTGCATGGGCCAAAGGGCATCGGCGCGCTATATATCCGTCAGGGCGTAAAGATCGAGCCGCTTGTGCATGGCGGCGGTCAGGAACGCGGCATCCGCTCGGCCACGGAAAACGTGGCAGCGATTGCCGGACTCGGTAAAGCGGCAGAAATTGCCGGGGCGGAAATGAGCGCCGAAGCCAATCGCCTTGTGCAACTGCGTGACCGCATCATCGCCGAAGTCAGCGAACGCATCCCGAACGCCTACCTGATCGGCCACCGTTACAAGCGGCTCCCCGGCCATATCTGCCTGGGTTTTGCCGGGCAGGAGGGCGAAGCCATCCACCTGATGCTGGCGCTCAACGAAGCGGGCATTGCCATCTCGACCGGCAGCGCCTGCAGCGCGCACCACGCCGGGCAGCCCTCGTACATTTTGACGGCCATGGGCTTCGACCCAATCCGCGCGCGCGGTTCCCTGCGCATCACGCTGGGGCGCTTCAACACCGACGCCGAAGTGGACAGGTTCCTGGAGGTTCTACCGGGCCTGGTCGGCGACCTGCGCCCCGTCACATCCCGCAGCTTTGCTGTTGCCTAACTCTAAATAAAAAAAGGAAAACTACTTATGGCTACTCCTACCTCTACCACCTACACCGTCGACGACCTGCCCGGCCTGGACTGCGGCGTGTGCGGACAGCGCACTTGCGAAGAACTGGCCGCCCGTTTGCAAACGAACCCCGGCCTGATCAAACGCTGCATCTATCTTTCTGACAACCGCGTGGATGCCGTCCAGAAAATTGCTGAAGACATGGCGACCTCGCAAGTTGCCACCATCGCTGCGCCGACCATCAGCGCCGCACCCGCCATAACGACCTGCGCCGGCTGCGGCCCCGCAGCGGCTGCCGCCGCGCCCTTCATCCCCGGCATGACCAACCGCTGGCGCGACAGCCTGGGACGCGAGTTCGACTTCTACCTGGAGCACTTCCCCGAAGAACCCGGCCCGCGCGAAATCATCATCCCGCACAACCCGATGATTACCCGTGAAATGAATATCAAGGTCGGCGACATCCTGATCGGCCGCCCGTTGGGCATGTCTTGCGGCTGCCCGATCACGCACTGCGGCATCGCCATGAACGTGGACGAGCGCACCGGCGTGATCGTCTGGTGTGTCACCGGGCCGCTCAACCCGCGCCAACATGGTTTCAAAGACCTGGGTTACTACATCGCCGAAGGCTACGAAGGTTTGATTAATGATGCGCGCTGCGAGATCAAGATTGGGATGCGCTACTACTTCCAGCCGCAGATGTGCATGTTGCAATGGCGTCACAGCGGGTTGGTCAACTTCCTGAACCGCTCCGGCAGGGGATACCAGGTGCGCGTCGAAGGGCTGTGGATCGGATAATTCCTTTCTCTGGAGGAGAGAAGTAAAGACGGCGCTCGGATTTCCGAGCGCCGTTTGGATTTAAACAGCCGATAATTTGGCGATTTGTTCGGCGAGGGTCTCCTGGCTTGAATAATACAAAACGGCTGTCTGT
>JBARBA010000729.1:0-2954 GCA_049792555.1 Anaerolineales bacterium | reverse complement strand
CGACGCGCTGTGCCTTGAGCAGGGTGTCGTCCAGCTTGAAGAGCACATCCCCGGCTTTGACGGCGTCCCCTTCCTGCACGTCCACTTCCAGGATTTTGCCGGATACCTCAGGGGCAATCGAGATTTCGGTCGTTTCGACCGTTCCCGAGGCGGTCAATGCGCCGGAAACCGTTGCCGGGCGCACGTAAAAGTACCAGTAGCCTGCTGCTGCAGCAGCTATCAGCAGGATGACGATAATCGCAATAATGGGTCTTCGATTTGGTTTCGTATTCATGAGATGTTTCCTTTCGTGATGTTTGAATGGGTATTATCGTGGTTTCGGTACGGCGGCGGGATAGCGCCGCCTACTCAACCACCGATTATCGAAATGATATTTGAATGGTTTAGTCGAGGCTCTTGCGGAAGCGCAAGGAAGCAAGGCCCAGCAGCAGGAAGGCAAAAAAGGTCAGGGCCAGGGTTTGAGGGATGATCATATCCAGCCCAACTCCTTTGATGATAATACTGCGCAGGATATATATGAAATACGTGAGGGGAAGCAGGCCACCGACAAACTGCAGAAATACCGGCAGCGTCGAGATCGGGAAGATGAAACCCGAAAGGATCATCGACGGCAGCATGATCGGCATGGTCATCAACTGGGCTTGCTGTTGGGTTTGGGCAAAGGTCGAAATCAAAAGCCCAAGGCCGAGGGTGGGCAACAGGTACAACCCCGTCATCAGGAACAGGAGCGTCAGGCTGCCGCGCATCGGCACGCCAAACCAAAACGTTCCAACCACCAGGATCACGACCATATTGGCAAAGGAGACAAAAATGTATGGGATGATTTTTGCCAGGATCAATTCCCAACTACGGATGGGGGTCACAATCAGTTGCTCGATTGTGCCGCGTTCGCGTTCCTTCACGATGGCCAGGGCGGTCAGGCTGGTTGCAGACATGAACAAGATCGTTGCAATCAGGCCGGGAATCATGTTGTAGCTGCCCACCAGGTCGGGGTTATACAAAACGCGGGTGCGCACATCCACCGGGGAGGCGCTGCTCCCGACCAGCGCGCCGCGCGCAGCCAGTTGTTCGAGGCGGATGCTGGTTCCGTGCGCCTGGCCTGCAAGCGTCGACGCTGAAAGGATGGCGCTCGCGGTCGTGGGGTCCGAACCGTCGATCAAAACCGATACTTCTGCCGTCTTTCCGGCAAGCAGGTCGCTGTTATAGCTGGGCGGGATGATAATCCCCACTTTTACCGTGCCTGCATCGATCATTCTGCTGACATCCGCCTCGCTATAAGCAACGTAATTGAACGAGAAGTAACCGGTGGCATTGAAGGCATCCAGCATCGCTTGGCTGGCCTGGCTTTTATTCTGGTCGAATACCACAGTCGGCACGTTTTTAATATCGGTGTTGTTTGCATAGCCGAGTAAAAGCAGTTGTAAAATCGGCATGATGAAAAGAAATATCAGCGTGCGCGGGTCCCGCAGCATGTGAGTAATCTCTTTTTTGATCAGCGCTCTAAAACGTCTCATAGTTGCTCCTTCTTCGATTTTTAAATAACGCCATTAACACAACGTTCCGGGTAAGGGAACTTTCAGGATAACAATTCTTTGTTTTTGAAAACAGGGGGGAAGGAAACAGCCCTCAGGTTTGCATTTCAAGGGCATCCAACACTTTGCAAAGCAGCGAAAGGAAAGTTTCGCGCTCTTCGGCAGTAAGCTGACCCAGTAATTGTTCTATTCGTTCCATGAAAAATTGATTGATCGTCGCATAGATTTCCTGGCCTGCGTCTGTCAGCCCCACCCGGACAATGCGGCGGTCCTGCGGATCGGGCAAGCGTTGAGCGTAGCCATTTTCCACCAGCCAATCCATGGTGCGCGTTGCGGTGCTGAGCGGAACGTTCAAATCGCGGCTGAGTTCGCCCATCGTAATCGGCCCTTCGTGACGCGAAAAAGCGAGGCAGACGTTATGAAACAGGTCAAAATTACTGGAGTGATCGGTCTTGCCTCCCAGGTTCGACTCAAGGATCCGCTTTCGAAGGATCACGATGTTTTCGGGCACTCCCACCTTGAATCGATCTTTCAGGCGGAAGATACGTTGCATGATCTCGGCAATTTGGGGAGGGTATTGGGGTTGTGTAATTTCTGTCATAAATTTTCAATCCGGTATATTTCTGGAATAATATATTTCCAGATTGGAAGTATATTATTCCAGAGGCTGCGCTTTGTCAAGGGCGGAGCCATGGCAGCTTACACTTTTCTTAATCTTTTTTATCCACGAAGTACACGAAGAACACGAAGTTTAAAATCTTTACTTTGCGCCCCGCTTGCCCCCGTAGGGAGGGGGCGTGACCTTCGCGGTTAAGGTTCTTGTTCTTTTCTGGCGTGTCCGGGTTGGGGTTTTGTGGACCGCAAATATAGCTCTTCCACCTTTTTCCTGGCCCAGGGAGTCCTGCGCAAAAACGCCAGGCTCGATTTGATGCTCGGCTCATTGGTAAAACACTTGATCGTGATGCGTTGCCCCAATCCTTCCCAGCCGTATTGCTCCACCAGGCGGGTCAGGATCATTTCCAGGGTAATGCCGTGCAAGGGGTTGTTGGGTTGTTCGTTTGTCATGGCAGCTCCTGCAAGAAATTTTACTTCACTTTCTCAGGCAACCACAACATTCAATACGGAACACGCAATTCGCAACACGCAAGGCATTATAATCACCCTCGCCATGTCCACCTCTCGCCCCCGCCTGCTCACTCTTTTCCTCTCTCTACTCATCTTTATTTCCACCGCCTGCGCCTCGACCGCCATTGTCTCCACCGGCTCCACCGACCCGCAGCCCAACGGGGACTATATCCTCGTCACCCCCAATTCCGCGCCCTCGCCGACTGCCTTCCAGCCCCTGCCGCCGACCCTCACTGACCTGCCGACCCTGCCGCCGCTGCCAACCCTCACCCCCATTCCGAGCGATACCCCCATTCC
>JBARBA010000728.1:0-3316 GCA_049792555.1 Anaerolineales bacterium | reverse complement strand
ATGTGCGAGTCATAGAGTTTCCCTTTTTTGTGATTTTTGTACCAGTCTATCAGAATTCCATTCTTTCTACCTACACTTTTGCGCTATACCCCAAAACCTGACAGGTCTCCACAAACGCACTGAACGGGGAAGAAGACGATGAGACTTGTCAGGTTTTAATCGGCTCTCTGAGATTTTCCGTGATAGGCTACCATATCTGGCGGCAATTCGTAAGTCGGATTGCCAATCCGACTTACATCTGGCGGATCACCACGCTAATTCCTGGAGAACCTTTTAATCTTCAAGAAAGTGCTATAATTTTTACGGGAAACCGCCATGCCGACCATCCTGATTGTTGGGCCTTATCGCTTTTTCTTCGTATCGCTGGACCTGGGCGAACCCCCACACGTCCACATCCAACGTGAAAAGATGGTTGCAAAATTATGGCTCGACCCGGTGGCGCTTGAACGCGCAGGCGGGTTCAAGCCACAAGAATTGAACAAGCTATTCAAGATAACCCAGGAACACCGCGAAGTCCTATTGGAGCGCTGGCATGAACACTTTGGAGATTGAAATTCAGGAAGCGCGCGCGCAAGATGTGCGCGTTGACGAGCACGTCCTGGCCGTTGACCTGAGCGACGGGCGCACGATCATCACGCCTTTGGCCTGGTACCCGCGCCTGATGCACGCTACGCCGCAGGAGCGCGCCAACTTCGAGATCATCGGCGAAGACCGCTATATCCACTGGCCCGACCTGGACGAAGACTTGAGCGTGGCGGGCATCCTGGTCGGACGGCCCGCGCATGAAAGCGCCGCATCGCTCAAGAAATGGCTGGCCGCCCGCCCGCAGGCCGTCAAACAAGCGCTGCCACAGGTGGCCGAGAAGAAGGCCAAATACGCAAAATGAATGAACCCATCCAAGAGGACGACATGCTGCCCGAATACGACTTTACGGGAAAAGATGTCGTGCGCGGGAAACACGCCAAAGCCTTGCGCGAAGGATACAGCGTAACCATCCACCAAGAGGATGGCACGACGCTCGTCCAAAATTTTACTTTGCAGAAAAATGCGGTGGTGCTTGACCCAGATGTATATGCCTACTTCCCCGATTCAGAAAGCGTGAACAACGTCTTGCGTTCACTGATTGCGCTGGTTCCCAAAAAGAGCAGACAGACAGGCGAAGACCAGGCAAAATATGGCAAGCAGGAATGATGGCTGTTGCGGGGGAAAATACAGTTTCGGCGTTCAACAACAAAGACCTCGGAGTTCTCTCAGAACTCCGAGGTCTTTTGCGATTTCAGGCCGGTTTACCGGCTCCCTGGTAAAGCGCTCGTGGAAATATATCGACGGGTTGATATGCGATATGAAGTTGTCGATATAAGATATGAACGCCTTGATATACGATATTAACGGGTTCATATCGTATATCGGATGCTCGATATGCGATATGAGTGTCTCCATATCATGTATGGATGAGTTCATATCGTATATCGAGCAATCCATATAGGATACGAATGGCTTGATATGGTATATAGGCTTATCTACAAAGTGACAGTCACCTTTGCGAAGCACCCCGAAGCGTAGCGGAGTGGGCAAGGTGACTGTCACTTCGTTTGCCTGACGTTAATGCACAACCCGAAAACTATGCGTCCCGGCCAGCTTGCGGTTGAGCGTGACCCATAGTTCTGATTGGCTGGGGTTCAAGCTGAGGAAGTAATCGACGTTGGCTTTCAGCAGCGCGCCGTCCAGCAAAATTTGCCGGGGCAGGGCCGCGCCGCTGTAGTTGTGGACGACGATGATGGGCGTATCCAGCGTGGACGGGGCCGAAGCGGACACGGCAAAGGACAGGGTCAGGTTGTCGTTGAGGGCGTTGACTTCCCAGGTGCCGAAAATCGGGCTGTATCCGGCCGGGCTGTAGGTTTTGTTGTCCGCGCGTCCCACGCCCGCGCTGCCAAAGGTGCGCACCGTCCCAACACTGGCGGTCAAATGGGTCAGGCTGATCGTTTTGGCCTGCAGCGCCATGTTCTGGGTGGGGTTCTTCGAATGCGGGTCGAGCACGATATAGACGCTGTAACTGACTTTGGGATAGCCGCTGACGGCGTACCCGTTGCTGCTGACGAAGGAACTGTTGCCCAGCGAACCCCAGTCCGCGCCCCAGGCCAGGCGCTTGTTATTGGTGGTTTCGGCGGCGCTGGAGACGGAATACTGGATGAGCTGGTAGGCCCAGTCGCTGTCGCAGGGCAGTTTGTGGTCGTAACCGGGGCCGGCGCCCTGGTCGTTGACGCAAATCTGGCCCATCGTGGCGCTGGTCTGCCCGCGCCAGATGGGGGCCAGGTAGTTGTTGTAGCCGCCCGCATTTTGACGGGCGGTGATTTGCGTGCCCGCCAGCCCCATTTCGGCGTCCACCGACGCAGTCCAGAGCGAGTCGTAGGGCGCGCCCGGGTTGATCTGTGAATAATCCCAATCATTGTCCATCGTAAAGGGGCTGCCCGCCGTCACGAACTGATATTTGTCGCCCCAGGCCACCCCGCCGACGAGATCGTTGCCCGCGCCGCCGTCCACCTTCATGTCGCCGTAGGGCGCGCGGAAGTCGGAATCGACGGCGTGGTTGGGGGCCGCCGAAAGGTCGAACGTCACCGCCCAGACCGGGTAATCGCGTCCGGTGGCGAACATCCACTGGATATGCACCGGCATGTTGTAAACCGTGACGTACTTGCGGTTGGGGTCGGACGGCCCGTTGATCCACGTCCAGGGGTCGATGGAATGGTGGGCAAGCGCGTATTGGGTCAGGCCGTAGCGCACGTAGTTGAGCGTATATTGGTAAATGGCGTGGTTCGCGCCGGTAAAGATCTCCTGGTGCGTGGCGCTTTTGCCGGAACCGAGCGGCGAATCGTCCGCGCCGTAAGAATTGGCAAAGGACGGGTTGCTCAGGTGCGCCACGATGTATCCGAAGCCGCCCGCGCCGTTCGCGCCGGGGTTGACCGCGCGGGTCGCGCCGCCCGGCAGCAGGTAGGTGAACTGTTTGGCGTTGCCGCCCTTGCTGGTATCGTTGCGCGCCAGCGCCACGCTGCGCAGCAGGCAGGCGCTGTCGAACCATTTGTACTGGTCGTTCAGGAAGCCGTTGATGCTTTTGCCCGTACCGCCCGCGCCCGAATCGATGGCGATGGGACGGCAGGCCGCCGCAGCCGGGGCCTGGGCCGCCGCGCCCGCCGAGGGAGCGCCCAGCGCCAGACCGAGCAGCGCAGCGACGACGATCCAACCGGCAAACGTTCTGCCGTAATGGCCTTTGTGCATGTTTTTCATGGGGATTTTTCCTTTTGGTTGAACCGGTAAGGTG
>JBARBA010000727.1:0-3204 GCA_049792555.1 Anaerolineales bacterium | reverse complement strand
GGCCAACCCAGGCCGACGCCAACGCTGGTCGGGTTGCCGTGATGTGGAGTTTGGATGAAGATTCGCCTGTTGATTACCGGCTTTTTGATGTTGGTTTTGTTCGGATGCGCCCCGGCGGCGGTGGATGCGCCGGGGACTGTTTTGCCGCCGCAGCAGCCGACTGTCACCCCTGCGCTGACTGCCACTACTGTGGCTCCCAGTTTGTGGATTGCGCCCTCTGTGCCCGAAGCGCTGCGGCAGGCCGCCCTGGCTTTTGGCCTGCCCCTGGCCGATTCCCAAAAAGCCGCTTCCACCTGGCTGGATATCGCCCAACCCACCGGGGTCGCGCCCGCCGCGTCATCCCAATCTACCTGGGTTTATGTTCTCGTTGCGCCGTTCCCTACGGTTATGGATGGCGTCACTTTCGATGAACTGAAACGGGTCTGGAGGGGAGAGGGGCTGTCTGATTCTCCGGTAAAGCCACCGCTTTTAATGACGCAGAGCACTTACGATGCGATGACCTCCATTTTTGGCGGCGAAGCAGTCCCAGAGGGAGCGGGCATCGTCGAAGCCGGTGAGATGATGCCCCGCTTGTGGAAAGACCGCCCGCAGTGGGGCATCGTCCCCTTCGAAGCGCTTGATCCAAAGCTGAAAGTGCTGACCATCGACGGCCAATCCCCCATCCGCAAAGATTTCACTCTGGCAGCCTATCCGCTAAAGGTCTCCTTCATCCTTCATCCGCTTGCCCCGCGTTCTGTAGCGGGGTCATCCTTCATCCTTCCAATGGGGAATTACGACCCTTCCAAACTAACCACCGTGATTATGACCGGCACCTCCGCCCTGGTGCGCGCGATTGCCGCCAAGATGGAAGAGAAGGGCGTCACCTATCCGGGCGGCGACATGCGCGATATTTTGCGCGAAGCGGATATTTTGCACGTCAGCAATGAAGTTTCGTTTGCCGATACCTGTCCGCTGCCGGTTTATGATACCCACGATATGCGCATGTGCAGCCGCCCAAACTACATCGGCCTGTTCGAAGATGTGGGCGTGGACGTGGTGGAGGCGACCGGCAACCACGTCAACAACTGGGACGTGAAGCCGTTTGCCGATACGTTGAAGATGTATACGGCGCGCGGCTGGCTGTATTTCGGCGGCGGCTTGAACCTGGCGGATGCGCAGAAGCCCGCGCTGATGGAGCACAACGGCACGCGCCTGGCCTTCATCGGCTGCAACGAAGCCGGGCCGCCGGTGGCTTTTGCCACGGCCACGCTGCCCGGGGCCGCGCCCTGCGGCGACTACGCCTGGATCCTGGCCGAAATCAGCAGCCTGCGTGAGCAGGGTTATGTGGTGATTGTCACGCAGCAGTATGCGGAGTACTACCAGTCCACGCCCACCGAAAACCAGGCCCGCGATTTTGCGCGGCTGGCCGAGGCCGGGGCCACGATTGTCAGCGGCAGCCAGGCGCATTACCCGCAAACGATGGCGTTCCTGGGCGGGGCGTTTGTCCATTATGGCCTGGGCAATTTGTTCTTCGACCAGATGTCTTACGAGCTTCCCATCGGCAGCGGCAATTTCACCTACCGCACGCGCGACGAGTTCCTTGACCGGCATGTTTTTTACAACGGCAAATACATCAGCACCGAATTGCTGACCGCCAGGCTGGAAGATTATTCCCGTCCGCGCCCGATGACGCCGGAGGAGCGCATCGAATTCCTGACGACGTATTTTAAAGACAGCGGGTGGTGAACAGACGTTGTGTAGCGTAAGCGGATTCGGGAGCGGACGGGAAGCGGACAAACGGAGAGGGGCGGGGCTACGTTATAGCCGCCAAGTCACAAAGTTTAAAGGGGCCTTCACTAAAAGACTTCGTGCCTTTGTGACTTTGTGGTGAAAAGCTCTGGGGGTTCCCGTTAATCCTGAAAGAACCCTTTAAGAAGGTATTACAATGGAGTTTACTTTAGAACGGAGAACCCATGCCCATCTACGATATTACGCTGACGATTTCCCCAAGCATGCCCGTCTGGCCCGGCGACCCGGCGGTGGAACTGACCCAAACCGCGTCCATCGACCAGGGCGCGAACGCCAATGTCTCGCAGTTGAACTTCGGGCTGCACACCGGCACGCACGTCGACGCGCCGCACCACTTCCTGAATGACCGCCGCACGGTCGAGTCGCTGCCGTTGGACGTGCTGACCGGGCGCTGCTACGTTTTGCATTTGGACGACAACCTGGCGGCGATCACGGCGGACGCGCTCGAAGCGGCGCAACTGCCTGAGGGCGTTTCCCGTTTACTTTTCCGTACCCGTAACTCTGACCTGTGGACGAAGGGCGTTACCCGGTTCCAGACTGCGTTCGTGGCTGTGACGTTGGATGGGGCCGAGTGGCTGGTGCGGCGCGGAATCAAACTGGTCGGCGTCGATTACCTGTCCGTTGCGCCCTATAAAAACTCGCGCCCCACGCATGTAACCTTGCTGCAAGCCGGGGTCGTCATCCTCGAAGGGCTGGATTTGTCGCAAGTGGCGCAAGGCTTCTACGACCTTTACTGCCTGCCGCTCAAAGTCGCCAATTCCGACGGCGCGCCCGCGCGCACAATTTTGGTGGGATAGCCGTGTTTTATGACGCGCCCCGTAGTTAAACTACGGGGCGGCTGGACTAAACTATGATGCGGCTGGACTAAACTACGAAGGGGCTGGACTAAACTACGAAGCGGCTGAACTAAACTACGAAGGGGCTGGACTAAATTATGATGCCGCTGAACTAAATTATGATGTGGCTGGACAAAACTACGAAGGGGCTGAACTAAATTATGATGCGGCTGGAAAAAACTGTGAAGGGGCTGGACAAAACTACGAAGGGGCTGGGGTTCGTTATCCATCGGGCCAGGATGGGTTAATCCACCCGGTCAACCAGAAAAGCAAGGGCGCGACCCATCCCACCGCTTCAATCGAAATAAATATTCAAATCCGAACAATCAAAACGGTTGCCGCAGTTTGGGCAGCTCACCTTGCAACTGCGCTCGACCATCTCCGCCCCGCAGCGGTCGCAGATATAGACGCGCTTCTCGTTCGTCTGTTTTTTGTCCGAGGTTTCAGTATCTTTCATTTGGGTGTGTTTCAAATGAGTTGAAAGTCTGGTATCAATAAAGTGAATTTTGGCAAACCACTTTGGAGAGAAAACCATGGCTTTCAACTCGCAGACAATTATACAAGACGTTCGTGCAGACTT
>JBARBA010000726.1:0-7011 GCA_049792555.1 Anaerolineales bacterium | reverse complement strand
TTGCCAACGAGCCGTCCGACAGGATGACATCGGCAGACAACAAATGGTCCGCCGCCATGCCGTACAGGATCGAGTGCGCGCCCGTGGCGTTGTTGCCGATCACGCCGCCCAGCGTGGCGCGCTCCGCCGAGGCCGGGTCGGGGCCGAAGGTCAAACCATGTTTGGCGGCGGCGCGGTTAAGGGTCGCAAGGACGAGGCCCGGTTCCACTTTGGCGGTGCGCGCCTCGGGATCAAGCTCCACCAGTTTATCGAGATGACGCGAACAGTCCAGGATGAGGGCCTGTCCAATCGCCTGCCCCGCCAGCGAAGACCCCGAACCGCGCGCCAGGATGGGGACTTTATATTTCGCCGCCAGTTCCACGGCGGCAATCAGGTCGTCCTGCGTTTTGGGGATGGCCGCGCCCAACGGCTCGATCTGGTAAATGGAAGCGTCGGTGCTATACAGCACGCGCGTGGCGGCGTCCGTGCGGATGTCGCCGGAAAAATGCTTGCGAAGTTCAGAAATGAAATCGGGAGAGAGGGCCATGGGACGATCGTAATTCGTAATGCGTATTACGTAAAGACTCTGAGGATAAATGATCCTCAGAGTCTCGGTTTTGACCGTTACGCAGTACGCATTACGAAATACGAATTACTTCGCTTTCCCCTGGTTTGCCACAGCCGCCGCAGCCGCCGCAACCGCCTCGGCATCGCCCAGGTAATAGTGCTTGACCGGCTTTAAATCAGCATCCAGTTCATACACCAGCGGGATGCCGGTGGGGATATTCAACTCGGTGATCTCGCTCTCAGGGATGTTGTCGAGATACTTGACCAGCGCGCGCAGGCTGTTGCCGTGCGCGGCAATCAGAACGCGCTTGCCCGATTTAATCGTCGGGGCAATGGTGCTATGCCAGTACGGCAGCACCCGCTCGAGAGTCAATTTGAGCGATTCGGTCGCAGGGGTCTCTTCGCGCGTCAGGTCGGCATAGCGCCGGTCAAAGCGCGGATAGCGCTCATCGGTAATCTCAAGCGGCGGCGGCGGGACGTCGTAGCTGCGCCGCCAGATTTTGACCTGGGCTTCCCCAAATTTCTCGGCCATCTCAGCCTTGTTCAGCCCTTGCAGAGAGCCATAATGGCGTTCGTTCAACTGCCAGGCGCGGACGACGGGTATCCACTCCAGGCCCATGGTTTCCTGGATCAGCCAGAGCGTTTTAATGGCGCGCTTGAGCACCGAAGTGTAGGCGATATCGAACTCGTAGCCGCCATCCTTCAGCAGCTTGCCGCCATTCAGCGCTTCGCTCATACCCAGTTCCGTCAGATCGACGTCCGTCCAACCGGTAAAGCGGTTTTCCAGGTTCCAGGTGCTCTGGCCGTGTCGGGCCAGCACCAGTTTGTATTTCGTTTCCATGTTTCTCTTTCTCCTACAGACATAATAAACCGCCAGGCGCTTACGCTCCTGGCGGCTCTTTTTGAACAAGATGTTTAGCGGACCGCCATCTCGGTTTCTGGATCGAAGATGTGGAAGTTGTCCATGTTGAGGGCAACCTGTACTTCTTCGCCGACCTTGAAATACGTGCGCGGGTCAACGCGGGCTACAAAGCTGTTGCTGCTATTGATCAGGTACAGGAAGATTTCGTTACCCATCAATTCGATCACATCCACCTTGCACTCGATCTTTTCGGCGTGGATGTTCGGGGGCAGGAACTGGGGAGCGTGGATATCATCCGGGCGCAGGCCAAAGACAACCTTCTTGTCGACATAATCGAAATAGGGCTTGGCGCGGTTATCGGGGATCGCGACAGTAAAGCCTTCGGTTTCCACGTACAACTTGCCGCCGTCTTTCTTGATCTTGCCGGGGAAGAAGTTCATCGACGGGGAGCCGATGAAGCCGGCCACGAACATATTGCCGGGGCGGTCATACAGCGCCTGGGGTGTATCGAGCTGCTGCAACTTGCCCTTATTCGTGACGGCGATGCGGCTGGCCATGGTCATGGCTTCCTGCTGATCGTGCGTCACATAAACAAAGGTGGTCTGCAGGCGCTGGTGGAGTTTGCTGATTTCGGCGCGAGTCTGGCCGCGCAGTTTGGCATCCAGGTTCGAGAGCGGTTCGTCCAGGAGAAACACCTGGGGTTTACGCACGATGGCGCGACCAAGAGCCACACGTTGGCGTTGACCGCCGGAGAGCTGGCGAGGTTTGCGGTCAAGCAGCTCGTGAATGGCGAGGATATCGGCAGCTTCACCGACGCGCTTCTTGATCTCTTCGCGCGGCGTCCCACGCAACTTGAGGCTGAAGGCCATGTTATCGAAGACCGTCAGATGCGGGTACAACGCGTAAGATTGGAACACCATGGCAATATCGCGATCCTTGGGAGCTACATCATTGACCACGCGATCACCGATTAAAATTTGGCCGCTGCTGATTTCCTCCAACCCGGCCAGGAGACGCAGGGCGGTGGTTTTTCCGCAGCCGGAAGGGCCGACAAAGACCATAAATTCCTTGTCAGCAATATCCAGATTCAGGTCATTCACCGCAAGAACATCACCGAACTCTTTTGTTACATGATCGTACTTAACACCAGCCATCAAAAACCTCCAGTTCAGAAGAATATAGTGGGCCTATTATAGCGTATTTTTTCACACATCAAAGAAGAATTTTGTCACCCCCAAAACGGGCGGAATGTCACAAAAACGTGTAAAATCCAGCCATGACCAGCGAAGACGTTACCCCTGTCCGCCAGCAATACCTGGATACCAAGCGCCAACACCAGGACTGTATCCTATTCTTCCGTCTGGGCGACTTCTACGAAACCTTTGACGAAGACGCCGAAACCATCTCGCGCGAACTCGACATCGTGCTCACCTCGCGCCCGGTAGGCAACGGTCAGCGCGTGCCCCTGGCCGGCATTCCCTACCATGCCTCCGAAAACTACATTGCGCGCCTGATCGCCAAAGGCTACCACGTCGCCATTGCCGAACAAATGGGCGACCAGCCCACCAAGGGCATCTTCCCGCGCAAAGTAGTGCGCGTCGTCACCCCCGGCACCATCGTCGAACCCGGCCTGCTGCCCGGCGACGCCAACAACTACCTGGCTGCGGTGGTCTTCGATGAACAAAAAGCCGCCATTGCCTACGTCGACATCACCACCGGCGAATTTGCCGTCACCGAGATCGATCTGGCTGACGGCGCTCCCCTGCGCGCCGAGATCAGCCGCCTGCGCCCCGCCGAAGTCATCCATCCCGATAACGCGCCGCTCGGCCCCGGAATCGCCGTCCATGCCAGCCCCTGGCCCGCCTGGCGTTTCGAATCCGGTCGCTGCGCCGAAACCCTGCTGCGGCACTTCGGCGCGTCCACGCTCGAAGGCTTCGGCCTCAAGCACCTGCCGCTCGCCGTCCGCGCCGCCGGAGCCATTTTGCAATATATCAAAGAGACCGAACCGGCCTCGCTGACCCTGCTGACCGGCCTGCGCGTCTACAGCCTGAACGAATTCATGACCCTCGACGCCCCCACGCGCCGCAACCTCGAACTTACCGAGAGCCTGAACGGTGAAGTCAAAGGTTCCCTGCTCAACGTGCTCGACCAAACTGTCACCCCCATGGGCAAGCGCCTGCTACGCCAGTGGGTCAGCCAGCCGCTGCTCGACCTGACCAAAATCCACACCCGGCAAGACGGCGTCGAATTCTTCTTCATGAACGGCATGGTGCGCGCCGAACTGCGCGCCGCGCTCAAACCCTTGGCCGACCTGGAACGCCTGACCAACCGCATCCTGTCGGGACACGCGCAGCCGCGCGACCTGGTGGCTTTACGTGAAACCCTGCGGCGGATTCCGGCCATTGTAGCGGTACTGCCCCCGGCAGTCCTGAGCGGAGACGAAGGACCGCTCGCGTCCACCCTCAAGCTGCTCTCGCCGTGCGCCGAAGAGTTGTCTCTATTGGACGCGGCCATCGCCGACGACCCGCCGGCCACCCTGCAAAACACGGGCATCATCCGCCCCGCTTACTCCGCCGAGTTGGACGGCGTCATCGACGCTTCGGCTCACGCCCGCGAATGGATCAACAATCTCGAAGCCATCGAGCGCGAGCGCACCGGCATCAAGACGCTCAAAGTGGGCTACAACAAAGTCTTCGGCTACTACATCGAAATTTCCGCCGGGCAGGCCGCCAACGCCCCAGCCAACTACATCCGCAAGCAGACACTGGTCAACGCCGAGCGCTACATCACCCCGGAGATGAAAGAGTACGAAACCCTGGTGCTCAACGCCGAGGAGCGCATCCGCGAAATCGAACTGCGGTTGTTCAAGGAAGCCTGCGCCACGCTGGGACAAGCTGCCTACAAACTGCTCAAAAGCGCCCGCGTCCTGGCCACACTGGATTGTCTCTCCGCATTGGCAGAGACCGCCGCGCTGGGCGGCTACACGCGACCCGAAGTGGTCGCCGACGACGTGCTGGATGTGCGCGACGGGCGTCACGCCGTCGTCGAGAACAGCCTGCAAGGCGAACGCTACGTCCCCAATGACGTTATTTTCGAAGCGGGCGAACGTGTGCGCGTCATCACTGGGCCGAACATGGCCGGTAAATCGACCTACCTGCGACAGGTGGCACTGATCGCGCTGATGGCGCAGATGGGCAGCTTCGTCCCGGCGGCCTCGGCCCGCATCGGCCTGGTGGACCGCATCTTCACGCGCATCGGCGCACAGGACGAAATCCACGCCGGGCAATCAACCTTCATGGTGGAGATGATCGAAACCGCCAACATCCTGCACCACGCCACGCCGCGCTCGCTGCTGATCCTGGACGAAATCGGGCGCGGCACCAGCACCTACGACGGCGTCTCGATTGCCTGGGCGGTGGTGGAATACATCCACAACCATCCACACCTGCGCGCCAAAACGTTGTTTGCCACCCATTACCACGAACTGACGCAGTTGGCGGACCTGCTTCCTGGGGTACGAAACTACAATGTAGCGGTCACAGAGGCCGAGGGTCGCGTGGTTTTCCTGCACAAGATCATCCCCGGCGGCGCAGACCGCAGCTACGGCATCCACGTGGCCCAATTGGCGGGCCTGCCCCGCCCCGTCATCCAACGCGCCGGCGAGATCATGGCAGAACTGGAGAAAACGTCCGGGCGGGCGGTCAAGATCAACCCACTGGCAGCCCAGCAGGCGGCGCTCTTCCCCGAAACCAATCCGCTTTTGGATGAACTCGAAAAGGTGGACATGAATGCGCTTTCCCCGATTGAAGCATTGAATAAGTTGTTCGAATGGCAGAAAAACTACCTGAAAAAGTAGCGCAGGTTCGGGCGCTTTGGGAACCAACCATGCAGACAAAACTCTTGGAAGCCGGCGACCAACTCAAAAAGCGGGCAGTACTATTGCTGGTGCTGGCCGTTTTTTTTGTATTGGTTGCCAGGGCCTGGCCAAATACATGGGACGATAGCGGCATTACGCTGGCTTTTTCGAGAAACCTCGCGCGATATGGGGATATTCTCCCGACTCCGCTGAACAGCCGGGTCGAAGGCTATTCAGCTTTTCTGTGGATGGCGCTGAATGCGCTCTTTTTCCGGCTCGGTTTGCAGGAAAATAGCGTTATGACGTTGGCCAAAATCCTTTCCACAGGTTTCGCGCTGATTAATATTCTTCTCTTTTGGAAGTTGGTCACTGCCAACCTGCGTACGCCTGTCTATCGGGTAACGGCCTTGACACTTTTTGCAATCAACACTTACACCATTGCCTCGGCAATCGACGGCATGGAAACTTCGCTCTATGCGTTCCTGGTTTTGCTTACCTATTTTTTGTACAAAAGATACAAGACGAACAGGGCTTCTTATCTTTCCTTTGCAATTTCCGGCGCGCTATTGATTTTAATCCGCCATGAGGGAGTGCTGTTTCTTGCGCCTTTCGTTGGAGAAATGCTGATACGCCACCGCAAAGATTTTCTCAAGGAACCCTTTCCATATTTCTGGGCTTTCGTCTTTTTGACCTACCATCTCTGGCATTATGCATTCTTCGGGGAACTGTTGACCAACCCAATGCTTGCCAAAAGGTATTGGCCCTATCGCCCTGACTTTGAAAATTGGACAGCATTTATAAGCTATTACTTCATCCCGGTTTTTGATTTTTTCTTTCGATATATTATTCTCTTCATCTGCCTGCCTATTTATTATTTTCTGCGGAAAAAGCCAAAGACCGGCAGCGAAACCCATGAAAATTGGACGCTGGTCAATTTGATTGCACTGGTCTCCGTTTTTCTCATGTTGATTACCGGCGCCAACTGGGGCGCTGCGGCCCGGCTCAGTTACCCGGGGCTGGTTTTCCTCTTGCTCCTGCTCTTTTCAAAAATCGACGACGCCGAACTTTTTGCGCAATCCAAAGTTTTAAAAATAGGTGTAGCTTTTGGCTTGTTGATCAATTTTGTCATTCTTTTCGAATCGGTCAGCCAAACCACTCCCGATTTGATTACCCTGGCAGGCGTGGAACGGCGCGCATCGGTCCTGATGGCTGCGAAAATTGCTCTGGGCCATCCAGAAATCACTTTTGCGGGCGCAGATATGGGCGGGCTGCTTTTGTATCATAGCGACGGATTGAAAATTGTCGATCTGGGTCTATTGTGCGACAAAGAACTGGCCCAAAACGGCTATGCCCACTACGACGAATATGTTTTCGAACAATCACGGCCCGAAATCATCGGAGCGGTTGGGTTCTGGCTGATCCCGCTCCGTCAGGCTCCAGAGTTTACTCGCTCGTATTTTCCGGTGATGGTCATTACCGGGAGAGACAAGCAAATATTTTACATGCGCAAAGACGTCATTGCAGAGCTTAAAAACAGGTATACAATGCCAGGCGTGGTTGTAAAGCCCGTCCCCACGGATGACATCGGCCAGCAGACTCTTGCAGAGTTCGGCGGCTACAGTATTCTGGACTTAAGGCAACACTAAACCCAATACTGTTTAGATAAGGCATTCCAATTCAAAGGCAGGTTTTCATTTTCTCCATAGAGAAACAGCCGCCAAAGCGGCTTCGTAACAATAGCCCGGAC
>JBARBA010000725.1:0-7011 GCA_049792555.1 Anaerolineales bacterium | reverse complement strand
TCCTTTAGATTTGGGGGATATATTCGAAGTAGGAGATGGTAAATATTACATTTTGCTTGCTCAACCGTGCGACCTTACGATACATAGCCGTAGTAGCCGAATTGATATCGCAACCTTGGTGAAAATTAAAACAAATGAAGTTGGAGAGGATGATCCCGATCCAGTTTCAAATTTTCTTTTGAGCCATTTCGCCACACAACCAGACAAGAAGACTTTTGTGCAATTTAGAAATTCGTTCCAGATTTCTTTAAACGTGTTGGATTTAGCCGTCTATAATGATGATGGGCAATGTAGAATGGTTTTGCCTGATGCTGATGTGAACAAATTTGTAGCGCTTCACAAGCCCTGGCGTGATCGATTTAAGAAGCTGAAACAATATTTCCAAACGACACAAGGCCAATTTCAGAGAATAAAATACCCTAACATCTCAGATTATCAAAAAAAGGCGTTGCAATGTAGCTTGCTCTGTTCGAAGCAAAACATCAAATTCGATTACCTGCCCATTGGTTCTTTCACATTTGGTGTACGACGTGTGAAAAGGTATCGCGCCCCTTTAGCTGGACAATTATTGAGTGCTTATTTTTCTTTCCTGTCGCGCAATTATCAAGAGCATGATTTTTCAAAAATCGATGATTGCTAGAGTAAACACTGAAGACTTGATATTTCTTGTATTCCAGTAATACACGCCGGTGACAATGAATGCCTTTGCATCGCCCGCCTTATAAATCGGTAAGGATCGTTTTGCGCACGGGCGTGCTATACTGTTCATACGGGCAGAACCCCTCTCTTCTTTCAGCTATGGAGGTAATATGGCAAAACGCTTGGCAATACTCAATCAGTTGCGCCCCCGCATTACCAGCCAGAATATCGTGGATCAAGAAGCGCTATCGGGGCGCATATCGAAAAACACCACTTACCATGTCGAAGAAATCCACAGCATCCTGCGCATGTACACGAGCGAAATCATCGAAGCCTTGCGGGCTGGCGAAACCGTCAAGATCGACGGGTTGCTGCTCCTGACGCCCAACATGAAGATCGGCGGCGAGGTCGATCTGGGCCTGCGCCCCGATCGCGGGGCCATCGCCGCGCTGAACAACCCAACTTTATGGACGGCCGATAAGGTCAGCAACCACGCCAACTTGAGCAAAGATACCGACACGCTTGTGGCGCAGTGGAACAAAGACCACCCGGATGATGTTGTCAGCGACTAGAGTCGCTGCACGCAGGGTTCGCCCGTTCGAGGGCGGTTTCTGACCGCCGCTCATCCAGCCGCCGCCTCGATCTCGTCGAGACGGCGGCTTCTTTTGCGTATCCCGGCGGGGGAACCTGGTTGCATAGCCTATGTAACCAGACTCCATAGGCTATGTAGTTCGACTCCATAGGCTATGGAGATCAACTACATAGGCTATGGAACCGGAGTCCATAGCCTATGGCAACCGCCTTTTGGAATGCGTATCAGTCCACCGGCAAAATGTGCGATTCCTGCGGCGCGGCCATTACTTACGCGGATGTCTGCCCGTTTCGGTGATGTTGTATAATAAGGTCATGCCCAATTGGAGCCGTTTCATCCCTGGCAGCTATGACACCGAAAAAACTGACTGAAAAAGAAATCGACCAAATTGTCATTTCTCATGCCGATGACGATTCGGCTTGGGGCAAACCCATCAAGGTGCGGCGCAAAAAACCGGCCTCGCTGACATTGCCCGCTGAACTGGCAGCGCGCGCCGCGTTTCTGGCGCGCCTGCACCACAAAAGCACCGTTGAAGAGTGGTTGACACACATCATTCAAGAGCGCGTGGAATTGGAAGAAGCCGCTTTTACCGGCGCAAGGCAAGAAATGGCTTCCAAAGCAGGGTAATTTGCAACACCGGGTAAAAAACAGCCGTCAGCATCTTGCTGGCGGCTTTATAATTTGGGAAACATTCATCATTCCACTGGCAGTGTGTGTTCATCCAGGTAAAAGGGAAATATTAACAGATGCGCCGAATTACACCGTTTTTATCAAAGAGTGTCCCCTGGGTGCTCCTGGCCTTGAGCCTGCTCCCGCTGGCAGCCTGGGCCTGCCTGGGGTTCTTTACCCGTTACCTGGCCGATGACTACAGCACCTCGTCTGTCTTGCTCAAAAAAGGCTTCTGGCAGATGCAGACAGTTTGGTATGCCGCCTGGTCGGGGCGCTATTCATTTACCTTCCTGGTATCGCTGGTGGAGTTGGTCGGTGTCCGGCTGGTGCCCCTGATCGTCTGGATCGCTTTGCTCGCCTGGTTTTTATCCCTGTTTTGGGCGCTGAAACAAACTTTCAGCGCGCTGTCCGTCCCGCTGGAGAAGAAGTGGCTGGTCGTTCTCGGCGGCGTGATCCTTTTCGGCGCAGCCAAAAGCCTGCCCAATTCGTCGGAAGTCATCTTCTGGCAGACCGGCGTCCTGACCTACCAGGTTTCGAACATCTTTTTGGGGATCTTCCTGGCGCTCTTCTTGAAACGCTTCTTCTCCCAAGCGGAAAGCCCCAAAGTAGCCCTGTGGGAGTATTGCGCCGCATTCGTCATCGCCATCGCCATCGGCGGCTTTTCAGAGACCTGGATCGTCATTCAGGTGGCGATGATTACGTTGGGGCTGCTCTACTTTTTTATCTTCTATGAAAACCGGAACCGCAACGATATTTTGCGGGTATTGCTGCTGGCCTATCTCGGTTCCTGGTGCTCGCTCGTGGCGATCGTCAAAGCGCCGGGCAACCTGACGCGCAACGCCGGTCTGGCCGGTCTTTCCTTGCAGTCAGTCAGCGCCGCTTTCCTGGCATCCTTGAAGGATATGCCCCTCTTTTTGTTCGAATGGACAAGGGACAATACCGTCCTGGTCGCCATGCTGTTCCTGGCGGGCGTCTTTATCGGCTTTTTTGCTCTCGCCCCGGCTGCCAAAGAGAAAGTAAAGCGCGAGTTGGGCCTGGGCCTTTGCCTGCTGGGAGCCGCCTGCGTTTTGTTGAGCGCCGGTTTCTTCCCGGCCTTCGTGGCTTGGGGCGCGCGCCCGCCCGACCGGGCCGTTTTCGTCCCGATGTTTATCTTTGTATGGGCGTTCGTCTTGTTTGGCTTTTTTGCCGGGCGCTTTTTCAATGCGCATCTCAAAGCGGAGGCGCTCCGCACCGGCCTTCAAGGCCTGTTGCTGGTCGCGCTGGTCGCGGCGATGGGCTGGACGCAAGTCCGCGCAACCATCGCATCCCTGCAACTGATCCCCACCTTGCAGACCTACGCGCAGTTGTGGGATCAGCGCGACGCCTTCCTGCGCCAGGCCAGCCTGCAACACAAAGGCGACGTGGTCGTCCCCAGCCTGCGCCGCGACCCGGCTTTTCGCAGTATCCAGGCGAGCATCTGGATGGTGGGCGAACTGGTGGAAGATAAGGGCAACTGGATCAACCAGGCGGCGGCATCTTACTACAAGGTGCGCTCCATTTCTGGAAAGTAAAACGAGGAGAACTCCATGCGACGTACCTTTGTGTTTTTTGCGCTTTTTGCCTTGCTTCTCACCGCCTGCAATTTGCCGCAGCCGGGCGTTGACGCTACTCCTGAACTACCCAGGGATTTAATGGCGACGGTGGTGGCGGCCACCTTCCAGGCCATGACGCCGCAAGCCTCCCCGGTGGCGCAAACCGTCACCCCGGCCGCGCCTGCCCTGACCGAAACCCCGGCTGCCACCCCGACGGCATCCACCGTCAAAGTCAGCGGCAAGGTCTGCTATCACGACCAGAACATGCTTGCGCTGACGGTCTACTTCCAGAACACCGCCGACGACAAGCTCTGGCAGCAACCCGTTAACCGCCCGAACGACACTTACTCCATTGACCTGCCCGCCGGGAAGTACAAGGTTTACGCCTGGCCGCCCGATTACACCGTCGGCGTGCTGGCGAAGGGACAGCCGACGGTGGACGTGATCTCCGGTCAGCCGCTGACGGACCTCGATCTGTGCGACTACAGCAAAGGGCCATTCGCCGTGCCTTACCCGCCGGGCGTCTCGCCGTCCAGCGCGCAAGGCTCCATCTCCGGCAACATCATTGGCTACAGCGGCAGCGGGGACGAAATCACGTTCACGGTGGTGGCTTTCAACCAGGGCACGGGCTACTGGTATTACGTCATCCTGCTGATCGGCCAAAAAGATTTTGTCCTTTCCAACCTGCCCGCCGGACGTTATCAGGTGGTGGCCTACGACGGCACCGGCATCACCGGCGGCACACAGCCGACGGTTTACGTCGTCGCCGGGCAAAACACCACCGCCGATATCAGCAATTGGGGCGCGGGCTACCCGGCCAACCCGGTAAAATAACAGAGAGTAGAGAAAAGAGAATAGAAAGCAGGCTCACAACTTCCAGGAAGACACGCGGCAGGTTATTGCAGCTTCAACCCAAAGGAAGCGCTTCACCTGCCCTTGTCCTAACCGGCCATCGCGTTTAGGAGAACAATCTATGGAACAACCTGCCAAGACAAACAAGTTGGCGACCACCAGTTTTGCATGTGGGCTTCTCCTCGCCGGCCTTTGGATATCACAGCCGGTTTTCGCCCTTCCGAATGTTCCCTACTCGGTTGTCACGGAAGCCTTGAGCGTTGCAAGCCCGCTCACCGGACTTGTGGCGCTGATCCAACTGGGAAGGAAAAAAGGCGCCGAACGAGGACACATCTTTGCCTGGTTTGGCATTCTGGTCGTTCTCTTTTTCCCCGTGTGCCAGATCTTTTTTGTGATGGCGATGTCCTGGTCGGGATATTGACGATGCGCTATAGTTCTCCAGAAAAGTTTTTCCGCTAAACCAAGAACTCATCCACAGATTACGCAGATGCCGCAGATTTTAAGATTTTAAAAAATCTGCGGAAATCGGCGTAATCTGTGGATAACGCTCGGCCTGTCGAAAGCATAAAAGTTTCAGCGCCTGTTTTGTCTGCTTTGAGGGTAAAATATAGAACAATCGTTCCCCTTTCCCAAATCGTAAATCAAAAATCGGAAACCCAAAATGGACTTCAAACTTACCGCTCCCTTCATCCCCACCGGCGACCAGCCGGAAGCCATCCGTCAGCTTGTGGACGGCGTCCGGCGCGGCCTGAAACAGCAGGTGCTGCTCGGTGCCACCGGCACCGGCAAGACCTATGTCATGGGTTCCATCATCCAGGAATTGCAAAAACCGGCGCTGATCATGGCCCACAACAAAACCCTGGCCGCGCAGCTCTACGCCGAGTTCAAGGAGTTCTTCCCTGAAAACGCCGTGGAATACTTCGTTTCTTACTACGACTACTACATGCCGGAATCTTATCTGCCGCGCCAGGATTTGTACATCGAAAAAGAGACCGACATCAACGAAGAGATCAACCGCCTGCGGCTGGCGGCCACCATGTCGCTCATGTCGCGCAAGGATGTGATTATCGTCGCGTCGGTCTCGTGCATCTACGGCCTGGGCAACCCCGAAGAGTTCAGCAAAGGCGTCGTCAGCCTGCGCAAGGGTGCCATCTTCCGGCGCAACGCGCTCATCAGGCAGTTGATCGAGTCGCAGTACCAGCGCAACGACATGGAACTGCGCCCCGGCCTGTTCCGCGTGCGCGGCGACACGTTGGAGATCATCCCGGCCTATCAGGACAAGCGCGGCTACAAGATCGCCTTCTTCGGCGACGAAGTGGAGCGCATCATGGAATTCAGCCCGCTGACCGGCGAAATCTTCTCGGAGCCAGACGCGGTGGATATCTACCCGGCCAAACATTACCTGGCCCAGAACGACAAGCTCAAAGAGACGGTGGCCGACATCGAAGCGGAACTGGATGAACGCATCAAGCTGTTCAAGGAACAGGGGAAACTGCTTGAAGCGCAGCGCATCGAACAGCGTTCCCGCTACGACCTGGAAATGATGCGCGAAGTGGGCTATTGCTCCGGGATCGAAAACTACTCCCGTCATTTCGACCGGCGCGCCGCCGGAACCCCGCCCTGGACCCTGATCGATTTCCTGCCGTCCGATTACCTGCTCTTCATGGACGAGAGCCACATGACCGTGCCGCAGGTGCGCGGCATGTACAACGGCGACCGCAGCCGCAAGGAGACGCTGATCGAGTACGGTTTCCGCCTGCCCTCGGCGCTCGACAACCGCCCGCTCAAGTTCAACGAGTTCGAGGAGCACATGGGCTACACCATCTACACATCCGCCACACCGGGGCCATATGAACTGGGACGCGCCGAGCAAATCGCCGAGCAGATCATCCGCCCGACGGGGCTGGTGGACCCCGAAGTGGAGGTGCGTCCCACCAAAGGGCAGGTGGATGACCTTATCGCGGAAGTCCGGCTGCGGGTGGAAAAGGGGCAGCGGGTGCTCGTCACCACCCTGACCAAGCGCATGTCCGAAGAGCTGGCAAAATATATCGCCGAGTTGGGCATCAAAGTCCAATACCTGCACTCCGAAGTGGAGACGCTGGAGCGCATCAGCATCCTGCGCGACCTGCGCCTGGGCGTTTTCGACGTGATCGTGGGCATTAACCTGCTGCGCGAGGGCCTCGACCTGCCCGAAGTCTCGCTGGTGGCGATCCTGGACGCCGACAAGGAAGGTTTCCTGCGCTCGGACACGGCCCTGATCCAGACGATTGGCCGCGCGGCGCGGCACGTCAACGGGCGCGTCATTATGTACGCCGACCGCATCACCGACTCGATGAAACGCGCCATCGACGAGACCAACCGTCGCCGCGCCAAGCAGGTCAAGTTCAACCAGGAGCACGGCATCACGCCCATCAGCATCCACAAAGCCATCCGCGATATTAGCGAAGAGTTGAAATCCAGCCGCGTGGCCGAGCCGCAGGCCGAATACAAGACCAAACGCAGCGTCGAAGCCACCTCGCGCAGTGAGCTGCAAAAGCTGGTAGCCGAGATGGAACGCCAAATGAAAGAAGCCGCCAAGAACCTGGAATTCGAGCGCGCCGCCGCCCTGCGCGACGAGATGTACGAGTTGAAGGCGCTGCTGGCCGACGATCCCAGCCTGAAACCCTGGGAACGCATCAAGCTGGCGAC
>JBARBA010000724.1:0-2049 GCA_049792555.1 Anaerolineales bacterium | reverse complement strand
ATATTACAACACCGCAGGCCATCGGCGAACTGCTGACGTACGACTATGCCATTTCTGCCGATACGCTGATGAATCGGGTGGTCAAGGAATTCGATAAACACCCCGAACTGCCCGGCGTCTTGATCATCCAGCACGGCAAGTACGTCGGCGCGCTATCGCGGCGCAAAGTGCTGGAGGAATTGAGCCTGCCTTACGGCGTGGAGCTGTTCTACAAGCGCCCGGTATCCAGTTTGTGCCAGGAAATCAACATCTCTTTTTCCCCGTTACCCGCCCGAATGCGCGTCGAAGACGCCGTGCGCTATGCGCTCGACCGGTCTGCGGACGCGCAATATGAACCGCTGGTGGTTTCGTTTGACGACGGCCGCTTGCGTTTGCTGGACATGCACATCCTGTTGATGGCGCAATCGCAGTTGTTGGTGAACGCCAACCAGGTGGTCAACCAGCTTTTCAACGTCAGCCGCACGCTCGCCAGTTCGCTGGATGTGAACGTCATCCTCGATTCGATCCTGATCTACATGAAAAGCATTGTCCCGTATAAATGCGCCAGCGTGGTCTTTTTTCGGGATGAGAAAATGGACTTTATGGCGCTGCGCGGGTTCCCTGCCGAGCTTGACATTCGGACGCTGGATAGCGTTGTCGCAGCAAACGGCCTGTTCGAGATCGTCCGGCGCGCCAAAAAGCCGCTGTATATTTCTGACGTTGCCAAACGCCCGGACTGGGTAGACCTGCCTGACCAACCGGTGATGCGCACCTGGTTATCCATCCCGTTGTTGCACTGGGACGAAGTGCTCGGCATGTTGCTGATCATGCGCGCCGAGCCGGATGCCTACATCGACGACCAAATTGTCCTGGCCCAGACCTTTGCCGAACAGGCCGCGCTGGCCCTGAAAAATGCGCTGCTGTTCAAGGAAGTCAATGCTTTCACCCAGCAGCTCGAAATGACCATCGACGAGCGCACACGCAACTTGCAGGCGGCCTACCAAAAGCTGGAAAACATGGACCGCACCAAGAATGAATTCATCCAGACCATTATCAGTGAGTTGGACCAGCCGATCAAACAAATTAGCGGCTATGGCAAACAACTCCTCACCCAATCCGCAGAAGAAAATCAAGGCGCGGCCCTGGCGCTGGTCAATATCGGCGAGGGCGTCAAGCGCTTGCGCGGCGTGTTGGAACGGCTGCAAGAAGTGGCCTTGATCGATTCAACCGATTTCAAACTCCAATACGCCCCTGTGGAACTGGCCGGGATCATGCGCCAACTTGCCGATACCTTTGGCCCGCTCATGCGTGAGCGACGCATCACCTGTCATTTCGTCCATATCGACAAACTGCCTGCGGTGTACGGGGATGAGCGCCAGCTTTACAAGGTCTTTTACCACCTGATCGAAAACGCCATCCGTTACACGCCCAACAAGGGCCGCATCACCGTCAAAGGCGCTCACAATATCATTGTTGAAAACGGGGTCAGGCGCGGCGAACTCCAGGTCAGCGTCCGGGATACCGGGGTTGGCATTCCGCGCGCAGTGCAGGGGCAGATATTCGACAAGTTTTACAAGAACCGGCCATCGATTGTGGCCGGCAGGCAGGATACGGGCGGCGCAGCCGGCCTGGGCCTGGCAATTGCCCGCAAAGTGGTGGAAGCGCACAACGGCAGGATCTGGGTCGAAAGCTCCGGGCGCGATGAAATCAAGCTGCCCGGCAGCACGTTCTACGTGGTGCTGCCAACCATGCAAAACTCGGAAAGTCCATCCACCACCCCGACAGGCGTCACCCTCTAACACAGGTTTTGCGCAACGTTAGCCGGTCTTCGATGTTACGAAGACCGGCAAATCCTTTTAATGGCTCTTCCGTTTCTGGTGGAATTTATCCACAGATTTCGCCGATTAGCGCAGATAAACCAAAAAATCTGCGGAAATCTGTGTCAGGTGTCACCACACTTAAGCGTGGTGGGCAATCGGGACACGGAATACACGGGAGAACACGGAAAAAACCCCCTTAAAAAACTAGCAGAATCCGTGTAACTCCGTGTAATCCGTGTCCAAATCGTTC
>JBARBA010000723.1:0-10481 GCA_049792555.1 Anaerolineales bacterium | reverse complement strand
GCTCAAAATCGCCTGCGCGGTGGTCCGCTCTCAAAAACCTTTCACTCCCAACTATGTTTCTGTCAACCCACTGGTTCTAAAAAGTGCTTGACAAAGTCATAGTATTCGCAATGACAGGCTGAGTAGTAACTACTGTTATACTTAATTCCACTGCCATCAACGAGAACGGATAGAAATCATGGAAGTCGAACTGCGTGAAATTTACAAAACATTTGGCAAAGTGCATGCCAACGACGGCATTAACCTGAAGATTCCGGCGGGCACCATTCAGGGGATTCTGGGCGAAAACGGGGCGGGCAAAAGCACGTTGATGAAAATCCTTTCAGGTTTTATGCGCGCCGATAAGGGCGATATTCTGCTGGACGGCAAAAAGGCCGTGATCCTTTCCCCGGCAGACGCCATCCAACACGGGATTGGGATGCTGCACCAGGACCCGCTGGACTTCCCGCCGCTCAAGCTGATCGACAACTTCATCCTGGGACGCGAGGGCGGCCTGTTCCCCGACCGGCGGACGGCGGCGAAGGAATTCCGTCAATTGGCTGCGCAGTTCGATTTTGCGCTCGACCCCGCAGCGCATGTGGATACTCTGACCGTCGGCGAGCGCCAGCAACTGGAGATTTTGCGCCTCTTGTGGCTTGGCGCTCACGTTTTGATCCTGGATGAGCCGACCACCGGCATCAGCCAGCCGCAAAAAGACAAGCTGTTTGCGGCGCTGAAAAAGCTGGCCGCGCAGGGCATGACGATTATCTTTGTCTCACACAAGCTGGAAGATGTGGATTTTCTGTGTTCGCGCATTGCGGTGCTGCGCCAGGGCGCGTTGGTGGGGGCCGAAGAAGAACCGTTCAATATCGATGAACTGGTGACGCTGATGTTCGGCAAGGCTGTTTCCTTTGAGGGGCGCATCAGCCACAAACCGGGGAAACCCGTCCTGCGGCTGACCGGCCTGGACTTGGAAGATGCCCGGTTGCAGATTAAAGGCCTCAGCCTGGATGTCTGCGCGGGGGAAGTCGTCGGCCTGGCCGGGATGGAAGGATCGGGGCAGGCGATTTTCCTGGAAGCCTGCGCAGGCTTGCGGCGGCCGGTTAATGGGAAGGTCGGCGTTCGGGAGTCTGATCTGACCGGGGCTTCGTACCACAGATTCAAGGAGCACGGTGTGGCTTATTTACCGGCGGCCCGCCTCGAGCAGGGACTCGTCCCCGGTTTGACCTTGAGCGAGCATTTTATTTTGTCGGAAGAAATGCGGGGCGTTTTCATTGACCGCGCAAAGGCCGCCAGCCTGGCGCAGGAGCGCATCCAAACCTATAACATCAAAGGCACACCTGAGAGCACGGTGGAGTTGCTTTCGGGCGGCAACCAGCAGCGCGCCCTGCTGGCTTTGCTGCGTGAGCCGTTAAATTTAATTTTGCTCGAACACCCCACGCGCGGACTGGATATTGAGTCGACCATGTACATTTGGAGCAAGTTGAAGGAGCGTTGCGCGCAGGGTACGGCGATTGTCTTTATTTCTGCCGACCTGGATGAAATTTTGCAGTACAGCGACCAGGTGCTGGTGTTCTTTGCCGGGCGGGTTTCTGCGCCGTTGGACGCGGGGACGCTGAACGTGGAGCAGCTTGGGCAGTTGATCGGTGGAAAGGAGCCGGTCCATGCGTAATTCGCGCTGGTTTAACCTGGCCGTGCAAATCGGCGCGGTGGTGGCGGCATTGTTGTTTACCACGCTGGTGCTGCTGGCAACCAAAGCGCCGCCGCTGGAAGCTTTTTGGAACATCGCGCTCGGCTCGGTGGGATCGTGGGGCAAGTTTTCGGACGTGTTGATCGCCTGGGTGCCGTTGCTGCTGGTGACGGCGGGTCTGTTGATTACCTTCACCGCCGGGCTGTGGAATATCGGCATCGAGGGTCAGATCACGCTTGGCGCAATCTTCACCACCTGGGTGCTGTTGACGCTGCAAGACAGCGGCTGGAACCCGGCAATCGTCATCACGCTGTCGATCCTGGCCGGGATGTTGGGCGGCGCGTTGTGGGCGGCGTTGGCCGGGGCGCTGAAAACGTTCGGCGGGGTGAACGAGATTTTCGGCGGCCTGGGGCTTAACTTTGTGGCGACGGCGCTCAACCTGTGGCTGATCTTTGGTCCGTGGAAGCGGCCCGGCGTCGCGTCGATGTCGGGGACGGTGCCGTTTGACGAGTCGCTCTCGCTGCCGGCGCTGCCCGGTTCGCGGCTGAGTCTGGTGGCGGTGGGCATTGCCATCCTGGCGATTGTGTTTGTCTACTTCTTGCTGAAAGGGACCTACTTTGGGCTGCGCCTGAAAGCGGTGGGCAAAAACGCCACCGCCGCCCATTTGCTGGGTGTGCCGATCTGGCAGTATATGTTGGTTTCTTTTATGTTGTGCGGCGTGTTTGCCGGCCTGGCCGGGGCCATGCAGGTCACGGCGGTGTATCACCGCCTGATCCCCTCCATTTCGAGCGGATACGGTTTCATGGGGCTGCTGGTGGCCATGCTGATTAACTTCCTGCCGATCTGGGCCGCGCCGGTGGCGCTGTTCTTTGCGGCGCTCAACATCGGCAGTATCCAGCTTCCGGTGGTGCTGAAACTGGATTCCACGCTGGCGGGGGTGCTGCAAGGCACGCTGGTGCTGTTCGTCCTGCTGGCAGATGGCGCGCGACAGAAATTCGTCAAGAAAGAAATGCCATGAACAATATCATCCTGATCAGTTTGGCCGGTGTGCTGACGGCTGCCGCGCCTGTCATCTTTGCCGTGATCGGCGAAACACTTTCGGAACGCGCCGGGGTCATTAACCTTTCGATGAACGGCAGCATTTTGTTGAGCGCCATGGGCGGTTTTGCCGTCGCGCTGGTCACCGATAACCTGTTGCTCGGCTTCCTGGCCGGGATGCTGATCGGCGCGCTGGTGGCGGCAGTGCTGGCCTTTGCCAGCATCACACTCAAGCAGTCGCAGGTGGCGGTCGGTTTCGTGCTGGCCCTGCTGTGCCGCGACCTGTCGTACTTCCTGGGCAACCCGATCATGGGACAGAGCGGGCCGCGCCTGTCGTCCGCGCCGCTACCGGCTTTGAGCGATATCCCGGTTCTGGGAGCGTTGTTTTTCAAGCAGGATGTGATGACCTATCTCAGCTTTTTGCTGATTGCCGCAGCCTGGATTTTTATCTTCCGCACCCGTCCCGGCCTGATGTTGCAAGGCATTGGCGAACGGCCGGCTGCCGCGTTTGTGCGCGGCGCCCACGTCAACCGCTTGCGCTATTTCTACACCATTTTGGGCGGCGCGCTGATTGGCCTGGCCGGGCCGATCTATTCGCTCTCGGTCAAAGCCGGTTGGAAAGGCACCATCTCCGGCCTGGACGGCATCGGCTGGATTGCGCTGTCGATCACCATCTTTGGCGGCTGGAACCCGATCCGCGCGGCGTTTGGCGCCTATCTGTTCGCGCTGTTGCAATGGCTGGGACTGGCGCTGCAACCCGTGCTGCCCGGCATCCCGGCGCAAGTGCTGCAAGTTGCGCCTTTCCCGCTGATGATCCTGACGTTGCTCTTCGTCAACATCGGCAACGCCGAGTGGGTGGAGCGCACCCTGGCAAGCCTGCCTGAACCGACGCGCCGCCTGGTTGCCAGAATCCTGCGCGGGTTACGGGCCACCCCTCCGGCAGCTTTAGGCGTGCCGTTCGAAACCGAGTAGACGCGAGCGCAGATTGAGTAGGGCGGCGCAGTTCCGCCCGTATCGAAATCAAGCGGGTTACGGGCCACACCCCCCGGCAGCGTTGGGCGTGCCGCTCGAAACCGAGTAAAATTATAAAAACGGCACGTAACTTCTCAATAATTGGTGGTTGAGTAAGCGGCGTTCCCCAGCCGCTGTATCGAAACCACCGTATAACAACAATTTCCCCAAAATATTGAGATGACGCAACGGCGCGTTATTGCCCTTGAAAAAGGAGATGGTGAAATGGCTGAGATGTCATTACAAGACATGATACAAACCTTGTCGCCCGAGTTGCAGGGAGAGGCACATGATTTTGTTGCTTTTTTACTTTCTCGCCAAGCAAAAAGGCGTAAAACACCCCGAAAAGACGCCGGGATGGCGAAGATGCGCTTTGAATGGCAGGGTGCGTTGAAAGAAATGCGCGGGCAATATACGTCCGTCGAATTGCAGCATCGCATTTCTGACTGATACTGCCGCAATACAGGCTATAATCCCGCTTATTGTTAATGGAAAGAGATGATAGGAAGCCACAAACAATGACGAACCGCCCCTGGAGTCTCTCGTTCCGCTACTTGATGGGCATCATCATATTTCTGGCCCTGGTGTGGTTCCTGTCCTACGCCCACGTGGCGCTGGAACCATTGGTGATTGCAGCATTTATTGCCTACCTGATCAACCCGGCGGTTACACTGCTGACGAGGCACGCCAAACTTTCGCGGCGCTCGGCGGTCAACCTGGTCTATTTTACGGCGCTTGCTTTGCTGATCGCCACCCCGGTGGCGCTAACCCCGATTTTTTTTGGTCAAATGCGGGGTGTGGTGCGGGACTTGCTGACAAGCCTGGATTCAGCCCAAAAGATGCTCTCAAACCCGATGGATGTTGCCGGGATGAGTTTGAACCTCGCGCCGCTGGCAGATGGGGTGACCCGTTTCAGGTCCGGTTTTGGCTTACCTGTGCCGGACCAGGCTCTGCTTGTGCTCGAATCGACCTCGCGCGGCGCGGTCTGGTTCCTGGTCATTATTGTCTGCGTTTATCTGTTGCTTTCCAAATGGCCGGCCATACGCCAATGGTTGATTGATCTGGCCCCCGCCTCCTATCGCCCCGAAGTGCGGGACCTGTACCAGCGCGTGCGCTGGGTATGGATGGGCTACCTGCGCGGGCAGCTTTTGTTGATGTTCATTGTCGGCGTGGCCTTTACCATTGCCTGGGCCATCATCGGCATCCCCGGCGCATTTGTGCTTGGAGTGATTGCCGGGCTGTTTACCCTGGTGCCCGATGTGGGGCCTTTCCTGGCAGCGGCGCTGGCTATGGCCGTTGCCCTGCTGGAAGGTTCCAGTTGGATCCGAGTGCCCAATTTTTGGGTGATGATGATCGTGCTGGCAGTATACCTGGTGCTGATCAGTATCAAGAATTTCTGGCTCAGGCCGGTGATCATGGGCCGCAGCGTCCACATGAACGAAGGCGTGGTGCTGGTGGTCATTCTGATCGCCACCATCCTGAACGGGATCATGGGCGCATTGCTGGTCGTTCCGGTACTGGCTTCGGCGCTGATTATTATCGATTACTTGCTCAAACGTATCCTGAACTCAAATTCGCAGACACCTGCGCGTCAAACCCTCAAAAAATTCAACAGGAATTAAACATGGACATTACCTACTCGATTATCGCCCCGATCTACAACGAATTCGACAACCTGCCCGATCTCTATAAGCGCGTCAAGGATGTCATGGACTCGACCAAAGAACCCTGGGAACTGATCCTGGTCGACGACGGCTCCACCGACGGCTCCACCGAGCGCATCCACGAACTGGCGGCGCAGGACAAAACCATCCGCCCGGTGATTTTTGCGCGTAACTTCGGGCACCAGATCGCCGTTACTGCCGGCCTGGATTACTCGCGCGGCGAGGCCGTTGTCATCATCGACGCCGACCTGCAAGACCCGCCCGAAATGATCCTCGAGCTGGCGAAAAAGTGGAAGGAAGGCTACGAAGTGGTCTACGCCGTGCGCTCCGAACGCGAGGGCGAGAGTTGGTTCAAGCTGATGACGGCTTCGCTGTTTTACCGTCTCATCTACCGCATCACCGACGTAAAAATCCCGCTCGATACCGGCGATTTCCGCCTGATCGACCGCAAGGTGGTGGATGTGATGAACACCATGCGCGAGAAGCACCGCTTCCTGCGCGGTATGGCCGCCTGGGTGGGCTTCAAACAGATCGGTGTGCCGTACAAGCGCGCCGCGCGTCACGCCGGGGTGACGAAATATCCGTTCCAGAAGATGTTGAAGCTGGCCTTGACTGCCATCACCGGCTTTTCATACTTCCCGCTACAGGTGGCAACCTATTTGGGCTTTGTCTCGGCAGGAATTTCAATCCTGGCCATCCCGGTTGTCATGGTCGAACGCCTGACCGGTTCGCAAGCCTTTATTGGGCAGGCGACAACGTTGATTGCCGTGCTCTTCCTGGGCGGCGTGCAATTGATCTCGCTGGGCGTGCTCGGCGAGTACATCGGTCGCCTGTACGATGAGGCCAAAGGCCGCCCGCTGTACATCGTCCGTGAAGCGCCGAAAAAGGAATAAATTCACAAAACGAGAGCCGGGGTTGCGACACCCGGCTCTCTTGATGAAAATCGTATTTTCGGCAGGCAGAAGAAAATTTGCCCGCATCAGCCGCGTGGGGCTTCGCTCTTGCGCGACGCATCGATCAGGCGCTGGACATAAGGGGTGAAATACCCGGCATAGCGCTCCTGCAAGGCCGGGATGCGCCAGTCATCCCCCGTCACGCGACCCCGGCAGTGGACTGCGCCGCACTGGCAGTCGAACTCATCGTAGGGGGTGGCATCACTCATGGCATAGTCGAAGCAGACTTCTTCGCCGGGCTGGATGTCGCGCAGCGCCACCAGCGCGATCTGTCCTGAAAGCCCGGCGTTCGGCTCGCAGCAGTGGTTGACATAATCCCCCTCCCCGATCAGATCGGGCGCGAGAAAAAGATTTTCCTCCACCTGGATGCTGAGACTGCGCTCACGTTCAGGCAGGGCCATGAATGCCTCCCAGGGATAGACCACGCCGCCGAAAACGGCCAGCAATTCGGCCTTCGCCAGGGGTTCTTTGGCGAAAATGCCATGTCCGTCCGCCTTCGGGCGGGCTTGCAATTTGGGTGAAAGATACGAGTTTGGTCGGGTGGACATGTGGTAGAGTTCCTTTTCTATGGGGGAATAGGTTGTCAGCGCCTTGCCCGGTTTCAAAAACGCTAACGCGCGAATCATACAGTAAAACCCCAGCCTGTAAAGGGCTGGCGTCGGCGCATGGCAGGCTTGGCTGTGTTCTTCAAACTCAGTAAGGCTGAAAAGCTGCAATAGCGGATGGGATATATGTGTTTCAGTTTGTCCCTGAACGTTGGAGCAAATATCCCAAACGGTCGGGTTCCGGGCCGGGATGGATGATACCTAACCAGTAGCGCATGCCGGGCGCGCAAAAAAAGGACGGCGCTTGTGCGCCGTCCTTTAACTTTCAGACCTTCAACCCTGTAACTGTTTATTTATTGGCCTGCGCCACCACCGCGGCAAAAGCCTCCGGGTGACGTACGGCCAAATCTGCCAGCATCTTGCGGTTGAGCGTGATATTGGCTTTCTTCATGGCCGCAACCAGACGGCTATAGGTGATGCCGTTCAGGCGGGCTGCCGCATTGATGCGGGCAATCCACAGCTTGCGCAGATCGCGCTTGCGCACTCTGCGGTCGCGCGTGGCGTACCACATGCTCTTGAGCATCGCCTCGCTGGCGCGCTTAAAGAGGAAGTGACGCGAACCGCGTTGGCCTTTGGTGATCGAAAAAACTTTTTTATGACGACGGTGCCCGAATGGGCCACCTTTAACACGAGCCATTGAACATTACCTCCTGCAAACCCTCGGGCGTCGGTGTAAGGACGCTTTGCGCCCGTACGCTCCAGTTACGTACACCCGATAGCCGCAATAAAAAATTTGGATACGATTTACTTCATGTAAGGCGCGAGACGACGGACACGTTTAATGATCGCGCGTCCTTTGACGGCAACCATTTCGGTGAACAACGCAGTCGTGCGCTTTGAAGTGCGGCGGCGCAAATGGCTCTTGCCGCCTTTGGTACGGACTAATTCGCCAGTCCCGGTCAGGCGGAAACGCTTGGACGTTGCCTTATGGGTCTTGAGCTTCAATTTCCCTTGTAATTTCGGCTTGCGAGGCACAGTGACGTACTCCTTTCAGAAAAAATAACCGCGGTATCGAACATGCCGCGGAATTAAACCATATTGTTTGTATCCGTTTCAAAATCCGTTGTCAGGCCTGGTCTTCTTTTTCAGACTTCTTGGCAGCGGCGGCAACTTTTGCTTTGGCTGGGCCGAGGACTACCAGCATTGTGCGGCCTTCCATCATGGGGGCCTGCTCGATCATGCCGACATCCGAGAGGGACTGGGCAACTTCTTTCAGGTCTTCGAGCGCGATTTCAGGGTAGTCCATTTCGCGTCCGCGGAACTTGACGGTCACGCGCACCTTGTGACCCTGCAAGAGCCAGCGCCGGGCATCGTCCACCTTGAAGCCGCGATGAGCTTCATTGGTCTTGGGGCGCAGACGGATTTCCTTGATTTCAATCTTGACTTGCGCTTTTTTGGCTTCGCGGTCTTTCTTTTCGCGTTCGTAAAGGAACTTGCCAAAATCCAAGACGCGGCAGACGGGCGGCGTCGCGTTGGGTGAAACCTCCACCAGATCCATGTCGGCATCACGGGCAATCTGAAGCGCCTGACGAACAGGCACAACACCCACGTTCTCGCCCGCGGGACCGATCAGGCGCACTTCGGGAACCCGAATGGCCTCATTTACTCGAAATTCCTGCTCTGCTATGTCTCTCTCCTTGAATAAAAAAAACGGATTGCCAGCCTTTAGCTGGCATTTGAGCGGGTGGATGATACCACAGACTGCGGAGAGTCGTCAAACTTTTCGGACGGTTTGCAGCGATTCTCATCGTGAAAACCTTTATCAGCAGATACCCTGACGGGCACTCGTGGCACAGATTTCCGCAGATTTTTTTGGTTTATCTGCGGCATCTGTGTAATCTGCGGATCGATTTGCCCCATCAAAAACCCAACCTTTTGGCGTATGATCGGCTATATACAGTGTGAGCGCTCATTTTATTAGCCCCGGAGGACGATGGACGAGCAGGAAGCTATTCAGAGCTTGAAACGCGGCGATATTGGCGGGCTGGAAGTGCTTGTGACCTGTTACCAGGTCAAGGCCATCCGCGCGGCCTATCTGATTACGCGCGACCAGCACATGGCGCAGGATGTGATGCAGGATGTTTTCCTGCAAGTCTATCGCAGCATCGGTGGGTTTGACGCGAACCGCCGGTTCGAGTCGTGGTTCATGCGTAGCGTGGTCAACGCAGCGTTGAAAGCGGCCCGGAAAGCGGCGAGACAGCTCCCGTCATCGTCCCGGCAAGGGATGGAGTCGGACGAGGATGAGGCCGGGGTGCAGAGCTGGCTTGTTGCGCAGGATGCGGTCGAAGGGCAGGTTGAGTCCGCCGAATCCGATGAAAGAATATGGCAAGCCATGCGCGAACTCTCGCCGCGCCAACGGGCCGTCATCGTCCAACGCTATTTCCTGGAGATGAGCGAGAAGGAAATGGCCCTGGAACTGGACGCCGCGCCGGGGACGGTGAAGTGGCTGTTGAACGCCGCCCGTTTACGCTTGCGCAGCCTGCTTGGCCCGGAAAGGAGCGACCCGTGAACAATATCCATTCGGCGCTTGAGTCCATCGCCCGCCGCGACATCCCGGAGCAAACCAACCTGTGGCCGCAGATTGCGGCCCGCATTGAGCGAAAGGACACTGTAATGAACCCGAAGTTGAAACTTGTCTGGACTGTTGCGCTGGTATTGTTTGTTTTGCTGGCGTTGAGCGGCGTGGCCTACGCGGTAGGCAATCTGTTGGGGTATATCCCCGGCGTGGGGCTTGTGGAACAGGGCGCGCCCATCCGCGTGCTGGCCGAGCCGGTGAGCGTGACGCGCGAGGGCGTGACGGTGGCGGTTTCACAGGTCACGATTACAGGCGATAAAACCATCGTCGTTTCGCGTGAGTTGGGTGTGCCGCATTCGGCGTATCCAGAAAACGAGGCGATGGGCGGATGTATTCTTGAACCGGCTTATTTGCGCCTGCCGGATGGGACGAAAATGGAGGTCGTTCAAAACATGCCACCCGTTCCGACGAAATTTAATGAGGCGACGTATGTCTTGCCCTGTATCTTCAACACGCTGCCGGGCAGTGTGCCTGAAAATTGGGAATTGCCGCTGCGCTTTGTGCCCGCCCCGCCCGACCTGACGGTGGTGCTGGTGACTGAAATTTTGCCTTCGCCGACGCCTGCGCCGGATGTTAACACACCTGCCGCGCCGGAAAATTTGCTGGTGGTTACAAAGGCGCTGGAAATTGGCAACAGCTATATCATCATGGGCGAATTTCGCTATAACGTGAGCAAGGATACGAGTCTGCCGCCCGGTTCGTGGTGGGTGGACGGCGGGAGCAAGATGACCGATGCGACGGGACAGAGTATTCCGTACAGCTACTCGAACGATATCGAAGCGCCAACCCCCAGCGGGCCGGATGCCGGGACGACGTGGATTTACCAGGTGGAAAAGAACTTGTAATCGTTCACGGGGTTTCTCTGAACAAAATCTGAGACAACGCAAACGATAGAATAACAAAGTTGTAGCATACTTGAACCATGTCAGCAATAACAGAGCTTCTTCCTGCGAAATTACTTGAGGC